>CAIYWM010000120.1 GCA_903929895.1 uncultured Alphaproteobacteria bacterium | reverse complement strand
TGGGTCGCGTGCGCCGTCGTCGTGCTGGCGACCTTCCTCGGCACGCTGGCCGCGCTCGGCATCGCACGCCTGCCCAAGGCGATGCGCGTCGTTGCGGCCGGCCTGATCCTGTCGCCGCTGATCGTGCCCGGCATCGTCGTCGCGATCGGCATCTACTACGCCTATTCCCGCTACGGCCTGGTCGGCACGCCGATCGCGATGGTGCTGGCGCACACCTGTCTCGCCGTACCTTTTGTCGTTACCAGCGTGACGGCGAGCCTGTCGGGCATCGACCCGCGGCTGGAGCAGGCCGCCCTCAGCCTCGGCGCCACGCCGGGCGCCACCTTCTTCCAGGTGACTCTGCCTCTGATCCAGCCGGGCGTACTCGTCGGCGCGCTCTTCGCCTTCATCACCTCGTTCGACGAGCTGATTGTGGCGCTCTTCATCTCCGGCACCGGCGCCGTCACCCTGCCGCGCCGCATGTGGGACGATCTGCGCTTCCAGATCGATCCGACCATCGCCGCCGTCTCGACGTTGACGATCGTGCTGACGGCCGCGCTGATGGGAGCCGCGCATCTCCTGCGCAAGCGCGCCGAACGGAACCGGATGGCTACTTCTTCTGCAGCGCCTTGACCGCCGCCATCGTGTTCTCGACATGCTTCTCCGGGCTGCGATCGGAGAAGGCGTAGACGATCTTGCCGTCCGGCCCGATCACGTAGGAGATGCGATCGGCGATGCCGACGCTGCCGACCCGGATCAGTGCCGAATCATAGGCCTTGATCACCTTGAGATCGGGATCGGCGGCGACCGGGAACTTGCCCGAGCAGGCCTGCGTCGAGAATTTGTGCAGCGTGCCGATATCGTCGGCGGACATGCCGATCAGGGTCGCGCCCAAAGCCTTGAACTGGTCCGCCGCCTCGGCGAATTCATGCGCCTCCGCCGTGCAGCCGGTCGTGAAGGCCTTGGGGAAGAAATAGAGTACGACCGGCCCCGTCTTCAGCGCCTCGGCCAGCGAGAATGTGTAGTCCTTGCCGTCGAGCGCGGCCGGCGCCGTGAAGATCGGCGCGGTGTCGCCGGGCTTCAGCGCCGCCCGGACCGGTGTTGCCATGATACAGGCGAGCGCGAGGGCCGTTGCCGCAATCCGCTTCATGATCTTCTCCGCTTGGGTGCGATGACGAAGAGCATAACGGTCAACGGCGCCTCCCGCTGTCACGTCCCGGTGAGGCCCTTCATGTAGGTCGACGGCACCACCGACTTCACGGACTGTGCACGCTTGGCCAGCCAGTAGGCCTGCGCCGGCGGCACCGAGGCGAATTTCGGGTCGACACCCAGCTTCTGCGCGGCATCCATCGGCCAGTTCGGATTGTAGAGAAGCTCGCGCGCCAGCGCGATCAGGTCGGCGCGACCCTCCTGCAGGATCTTCTCCGCCTGGTCGGCATGGACGATCAGGCCGACCGCCATGCTGAGAATGCCGGCATCGTTCTTCAGCCGGTCTGCATAGGGCACCTGGTATCCGTAGGTCACGGGTCCAGCGCTCACCACCGGCGAGCCGCGCATCCCGCCCGAGCTGCAGTCGATCACGTCGACGCCCTTGGGCTTCAGGATCTTCGCCAGCGCGACGCTCTGGTCCGGGCCCCAGCCGGAATCGTCCTCTACCGAGAGGCGCACGAACAGCGGCTTCGAGGCCGGCCAGTGCGCGCGCACGCTCTCCACGACCTCGATGGCGAAGCGCATGCGGTTGAGCTCGCTGCCGCCATACTGGTCGTTGCGCACATTGGAGAACGGCGAGAGGAACTGATGGATCAGGTAGCCATGCGCCATGTGGATGTCGAGCACGTCGAACCCGGCCTCGTGTGCGCGCCGCGCCGCCTGTCCCCAGCGCTCGACCGCCTCCGGAATCTCCGCCAGGGTCAGCGCCCGCGGCGTCGGATCGGTGTCAGGTGAGTTGATGCCGCTCGAGGAGACAAGCTCCCACTGATCCCAGTCGTCGATCTCCGGTGACGGCTTCAACGGCGCCCCGCCCTCCCACGGCCGAGCGCGCCGGGCCTTGCGGCCGGAATGGCCGAGCTGGATGCCGGGCACGGAATTGTGCAGCCGGATGAAATCGACGCAGCGCTTGAGGCCGGGAATGAACGCGTCGTCCCACAGGCCGAGATCGCCGACCGTGCCGCAGCCGCGCCGCTCCACCTTGGTGGACTCCATGATGACCAGCCCGGCGCCGCCGGCGGCATAGCGACCGGCATTCACCAGGTGCCAGTCGGTCGCGAAGCCCTTCTCCGCCGCATACTGGTGCATCGGCGCCACGACCACCCGGTTCTTCAGGGTGACGTCGCGAATCGAAATCGGCTCGAACAGCATCGGACCAGCCATGTATAATCCCCCCATGCAAGCCGCCTTCAGCGACCGTTACGACGATCTGTACCTGCGCAAGATCCTGCGCGACACCCGGACCATCGCCATGGTCGGGGCCTCGGCCAACTGGAATCGGCCTTCCTATTTCGCCATGAAGTATCTGTTGGACCGTGGCTACAAGGTCATTCCGGTCAACCCCGCCGCCAAGGGCCAGGAAATCCTCGGTCAGGAGGTCTACGGCTCGCTCGACGAGCTGCCGGTGAAGGTCGACATGGTCGACATCTTCCGCAATTCCGAAGCCGCCGGCCCGATCACCGACGAGGCGATCAAACACGGCGCCAAGGTCGTGTGGATGCAGCTCGGCGTGGTGAACATGGAGGCGGCGGAACGCGCTGAGAAGGCCGGCCTCAAGGTGGTGATGAACCGCTGCCCCAAGATCGAGCATTCCCGCCTCGCCGGCACCATCGAATGGCACGGCATCGCCAGCGGCGTCATCTCCTCGAAGAAGCGCGCGCTGTGATCCAGCCCGCCTGCGTGAGCCGCTCGCCGTTCACCCGACGCGTCGCCATCACGCTGGAGGCCTATGGCTCGGACGAACCCGCCTTCTGCTCGACCGAGCCTTGATGGTTTACGCCGCGCAATGACGTGGCGTACGAAAAGTCACGGCTGACGTAATCTGCCGAAAGCCGCCGGCTCACGTCGCGGCAATACTTGAAGCCGGGGGAAACGACGATGAAGTTCGGCGTCTTCGACCATATGGACCGCGCCGGTCCCGACCTCAGACAGCAGTTCGACGAAAGGCTGAGGCTTATAGAGCTCTACGAGCGTGCTGGCTTTCATGCCTATCATCTGGCGGAACATCACGCGACGCCGCTCGGCATGGCTCCTTCGCCAAGCGTCTTTCTCGCCGCGGTCGCCCAGCGCACGAAGACGCTGCGCTTCGGTCCGCTGGTCTATACCGTCAACCTCTATCATCCCCTGCGCCTGATCGACGAGATCTGCATGCTCGACCAGATGAGCGGAGGCCGCCTGGAACTCGGCGTCGGTCGTGGCATCTCGCCTTACGAGGTCGGCTACTACGGCGTCGATCCCGCCACCGGCGCGGAGCGCTTCGCCGAGGCGCTGGAGGTACTTCTGAAGGGGCTGACGCTGCGGCGGCTCCATCACGAGGGCAAATACTTCACCTTCAGGGACGTGCCGATGGAGATGCGACCGGTGCAGCAGCCGCACCCACCGCTCTGGTACGGCGCCAACTCGCTCGAAAGCGCCGATCGGCTGGCACAACAGGGCTGCAACGCAGTGGTCGGCATGAGCGCCGAAGGCGTCGGGCAGTTCTCGAACCGCTACCGCGCCGCCTGGAAGGCGCTGGGCCGGGCTGACGCCGACATGCCGCTGATCGGGCTGAGCCGCCATGTCGTGGTGGGTGATACCGATCGGGAAGCGCAGTCCGCAGCCAAGCGTGCTTTCGCCCTCTGGTACGACGCCCTCATCCACCTGTGGCGCGCCCATGGCGTCGGTCTCCCGCGCCAGATGATCCCCGCCGAATTCGAAAGTGCCCTGGAGGCCGGCTATATCGTGGCCGGCTCACCTACGACCGTGCGCGACCGCCTCAAGCGCGACACCGCGACCTCCGGCATCAACTACTGCCTTTTCCGCCTTGCATTCGGCGACTTGTCGTTCGAGGAGTCGGCTCGCTCGGTCGAGTTGCTCGCCAAGGAAGTGATGCCAGCCCTTCAAGCCGGCACCTGAAAGGGTCGGGAGATCCGCGGCACCGCCACACCAGGCC
>CAIYWM010000119.1 GCA_903929895.1 uncultured Alphaproteobacteria bacterium | reverse complement strand
GTCCGCTTCCGCCGACCGCTGTCGGCCATGTTCCTGGGCTACGTCGCCATGGGCACCGGCTTTGCGCTGCTCGCCCTGTCGGCCTGGGTTTTCGACAATCCCTACAAGCTGCCGGCGATGATGCTGGCGGGGCTGATCGCGGGCTTCGGCGGGCCGTTCTATTTCATCCCAATGATCACCCGCATGCAGACCGTGTTCCGCGGCCCCGAAATCGCCCGCGTCTTCCGGCTACGCCTGGCCGTCATGGCGGGCTCGATGCTGCTGTTCAATCTCGCCGCCACGCCGCTGTTCGACCTGATCGGCCCGACCCACACCGAGTTCTATTTCGGCCTGCTCCTGCTGGCCTTGGGCGTGGCCGGCTGGTTCTACTGCCGTCGCCACGAAGACCGCGAGGCCGCCGGTGCGGCAACGTCAGTCGAGCAACGGCACGTGCCGTGAGCAGTCGCGCGGCAGGGCACCGGTGAGTCGCGGGTCGGGAAACACCTCGACCTGGAAGGCGAAGGGCACGAAGCCCGACCGGCGGTAGAAATCGAGCGCCGCCGGATGGTCGAGCGTGCAGGTGTGCACCCAGAACCGCGTGATGGGCCGCGACCAGGCCCGCGCGATCGCCTCGTTCATCAGCGTGCGGCCGACACCCGTGCCGACCAGTCCCGGCGCCACCCCGAAGAACGCCAGTTCGCATTCCCCCGGCTGGCTGAAATCCAGTTCGAGGATTCCGGCATCCCGCCCGTCCTGGCGCAGCGCAAAGAACTCCACCTTCGGATTGTCGAGGATCGCCTGCAGCTTCTCGTCCGCCATGACCAGCCGCGAGAACCACAACCAGTCCGTCCCCACCGCTCGATAGAGCTTCCGATAGGCCTCGATCGTGCGCTCCAGCGGCTCCAGCGTGACACCCGCCGGAAACGGCTGCGCCGCTCGCTCGGGTGGCCGTCCGAACATCTGAAGGCTCGTCACGACGGCCGCGACGTGTCCTGGAGGGACGGCGGAATAGCCGGGCGGAAGGATAGGATTCGACGTGTTCATGCTGCGCATCTGATTAGCCGATCGAAGAAGAGTCGGCCAAGCACTCCACAGATATGGCCATCACTGCGCTCTTGCAGGAAACACCGTGTATCGATAACCTCTCTTAGATACACGGCGTTACCCAGAAGGAGACTTCCCGTGGCCAAGGCATTCCCGACTGACAATCCGTTCCTCCGCGGCTACTTCGCTCCGGTCAATACCGAGGCCGATGCGGGCCATCTCCAGATCAGCGGCGAGATGCCCAGGGAACTCTGCGGCACGCTCTATCGCAACGGGCCGAACCCGCAGTTCGCGCCGCGCGGGCCCTATCACTGGTTTGGCGGCGACGGCATGATCCACGCCTTCCACATCGAGAACGGCAACGTCTCCTACAAGAACCGCTGGGTGCGGACGCCGAAGTGGAAGATCGAGAACGAGGAGGGCGAGGGCCTCTCCGGTACGTTCGGCAATCCGCGCTACACCGACCCGCGCGTCTTTGCGCTCAACTCGACCATCGCCAACACCAACATCGTCTGGCATGGCGGCAAGCTGCTGGCGCTCGAAGAGGCGCACGCGCCCTTCTCGCTCGACCCCAAGAGCCTGATGCCGGTCGGCCCCAAGGACGGCGGCTACGAGACGTTCGGCGACAAGCTCATCGGGCCGTTCACCGCCCATCCCAAGTTCGATCCCGAGACCGGGGAGATGATCTTCTTCGGCTATTCGGCGACCGGCCGCTTCACCAAGGAAATCAGCCTCCAGACCGTGACCGAGGACGGCACCGTCACGCGCGCCGAGATCCTCGAGGGGCCCTTCCCGTCGATGATCCACGACTTCGCGGTGACGAAGAACTGGATCGTCGTGCCGATCTTCCCGCTCACCTCGTCGATGGAGCGCGCCATGGGCGGGCTGCCGCCGTTCGCCTGGGAGCCGGACAAGGGCACGCACATCGCCTTCATCCCGCGCAAGGGTACCGTCGCCGACGTGAAGTGGGTGACGGCGCCGCCCTCCTACGTCTTCCACCCGATGAACCATTTCGAGACGGCGGACGGCAAGATCGTGATCGACGTCATGAAGTACGACGTGGCGCCGCTCTTCCCGCTGCCCGACGGTTCGCCCTCGACCAAGGAGCCGCCGGCCGCGCGGCTGTTCCGCTGGACCTTCGATCTCGGCGGCCAGGGCAACACCTTCCGCGAGGAGCAGCTCGACGATCGCACCGGCGAGTTCCCGCGCTTCGACGAGCGCTTCTGCATGAGCGATTACCGCCACGGCTGGATCGTGTCGGGCAACATCACCCATGCCGGCGTCCGCCGCGGCGAAGGCATCACCCATTACGACCTGAAGAAGGGCAGCAACGCGACCTGGAAGTCGGGCGAGGACGACCGGTTCGGCGAGCCGGTGTTCGTGCCGCGCCACGAAAAGGCCGCCGAGGGTGACGGCTGGGTGCTGGCGACGATCTTCCGCTCGGCCGAGGGCCGCAGCGACCTCGCGGTCTTCGAGGCGACCGACATCGCCAAGGGCCCGGTGGCGCTGGCCCATCTCAGCAGCCGGGTCCCGGCGGGCTTCCACGGCAACTGGCGCCCCGGTACGCTGTGAGGATGATCACCGTCCATCACCTGAACAATTCCCGCTCGCAGCGCATCCTCTGGATGCTCGAAGAGCTTGGCGTGCCCTACGAGGTGAAGCGCTACCAGCGCAAACCCTCGATGCAGGCGCCCGACGAGCTGCGCAAGGTGCATCCGCTGGGCAAGGCGCCCGTGATCACCGACGGGGACAAGGTGCTGGCCGAGTCGGGCGCGATCCTCGAATACCTGTCGGAGACCTATGGCGGCGGCCGCTTCACCCCGGCCCCCGGCACGCCGGAGCGGCTGAACTACACCTATTTCATGCACTACGCGGAGGGCTCGCTGATGCCGCCCCTGTTGATGAAGCTGGTGTTCGGTCTCCTGCCCGCGCGCGTGCCCTTCTTCATGCGGCCTGTGGCGCGCGCCATTGCGGCCGGCGCCGACAAGACTCTGCTGATGCCGCAGATCGCCAACCACTTCATGTTCCTCGAAGGCGAGCTCATGCGTCGCGAGTGGTTCGCCGGCCCGGAGTTCACCGCGGCCGACATCCAGATGAGCTTCCCGCTGGAGGCCGCCACGGCGCGCTCGCCGATGATCAACAAGATGCCGAAGCTCAAGGGCTTCCTCGACCGGATCCATGCCCGTCCCGCCTATAAGCGGGCGCTGGAAAAGGGCGGCACCTACGAGCTGGCGAAGTAGCGGCGCCGGCTGGCAACAGGGGCCGGGGCCGTGCTAGGCCCGTGGTCCGGACGACAACGAAGAAATCCAAGGAGTGAAACGATGGCCCTTCCCGCCCTGCTGCGCGACAACCTCTCGATTCCGGTGGTCGGCGCGCCGCTGTTCATCGTGTCCAACCCCGACCTGGTCATCGAGCAGTGCAAGGCCGGCGTCGTCGGCTCCTTCCCGGCGCTGAACGCGCGGCCGAAGGAGATGCTCGAGGAGTGGCTGAAGCGCATCACCGGCGAGCTGGCCGAGTACAAGGCCAAGCATCCCGACAAGAAGGTGGCGCCCTTCGCGGTCAACCAGATCGTGCACTCGTCGAACGACCGCCTGCAGCACGACATCGACATGTGCGAGAAGTACAAGGTTCCGATCCAGATCACCTCGCTGCGCGCGCCCGACGACGTCGTCGTCTCGGCGCACCGCTACGGCTGCCTGGTGTTCCATGACGTGACCAACGTGACCCATGCCAAGCGCGCGCTGAAGGCCGGCGTCGACGGCCTCATCCTGGTCTGCGCCGGCGCCGGCGGCCATGCCGGCCGTCTCTCGCCCTTCGCGCTGGTGCCGGAAGTTCGCCAGTTCTACGACGGCACGATTTTGCTGTCGGGCTCGATCTCCAACGGCGCCTCGGTGTTGGCCGCGCAGGCGCTGGGCGCCGACCTCGCCTATCTCGGTACGCGCTTCACCGCGAGCAAGGAAGGCAACGCCACGGAAGCCAACAAGCAGTGCATCATCGATTCGACCGGCGAGGAGATCGTCTACACCAACCTCTTCACCGGCGTGCACGGCAACTACATGAAGC
>CAIYWM010000118.1 GCA_903929895.1 uncultured Alphaproteobacteria bacterium | reverse complement strand
GCATGGCCCTGGAGCCGGCCGAAATCTCGCTCGACGACGGGCCGAACGAAGAGCTCCTGGACATGACACGCCGCCTGTGGATCGGCGGCGCGCTGGCCGTCCCCCTGGTGATTCTCGACATGGGCGGGCACCTGCTCGACCTGCACCGGTTCCTGCCGCACGGCCTCATGCCGTGGCTGATGCTGGCGCTCGCGACGCCGGTCGTCCTGTGGGCTGGCTGGCCCTTCTTCATACGCGGCTGGCAGTCGGTACGGACCGGCCACCTCAACATGTTCACCCTGATCGCGCTGGGTACCGGCGTCGCCTGGGCCTACAGCGTCGTGGCGACCATGGCGCCCGGCCTGTTCCCCGCCGGCCTGCGCGGCGCCGACGGATCCGTCCCGGTCTATTTCGAACCGGCCGCGGTCATCGTCGTGCTGGTGCTGGTCGGACAGGTCCTCGAGCTGCGCGCGCGCGACGCCACCGGCGGCGCCATCAAGGCCTTGCTGGGACTGGCGCCGCGCGCGGCGCTGCGTATCGATTCCGATGGCAACGACGTCGAGGTGACGATCGACCGGATCGCGGTCGGCGACCGGCTGCGCGTGCGACCCGGAGAGAAGGTGCCGGTCGACGGCTCACTCATCGAAGGCGCGGGCTCGGTCGACGAATCGAGCATCACCGGCGAACCCATGCCCGTGTCGAAGTCGGTCGGTGCCCGGGTGATCGGCGGTACGGTGAACACCAGCGGGACCTTCGTCATGAAGGCCGAGCTGGTCGGCAGCGACACGATGCTGTCGCGGATCGTCAAGATGGTGGCCGAGGCGCAGCGCAGCCGCGCGCCGATCCAGCGGCTCGCCGACATCGTCGCGGGCTGGTTCGTGCCGACGGTGATCGCCGTCTCGGTGGCAGCCTTCGCGGCCTGGTCGATCTGGGGCCCCTCGCCCGCCTTCTCCTACGCGCTGGTGGCGGCGGTCTCCGTGCTGATCATCGCCTGCCCCTGCGCGCTTGGGCTCGCCACGCCGATGTCGATCATGGTGGGCGTCGGCCGCGGCGCCGCCGCCGGCATCCTGATCCGCAATGCCGAGGCGCTCGAGCGCCTGGAGAAGGTCGACACGCTCGTCATCGACAAGACCGGCACGCTCACGCTCGGCAAGCCGACCCTGTCGGCTGTGGAACCCCTCGGGCGTCTGTCCGAGGACGAGATCCTGCGGTTGGCCGCCAGCCTGGAGCGCGGGAGCGAGCATCCGATTGCCGCAGCGATCCTGACCGGCGCGAAGTCGCGGGGCGCAGCGATGGCCAATGTGGAAGGTTTCGCCTCGCCCGCCGGCAAGGGCGTCTCGGGCACGGTAGAAGGCCATCGCCTCTTGCTCGGAAATGCCGCCTTCCTGCGTGAAGCCGGGATCGACGTCGCCGCGGCCGACGCGAAGGCCGATACGCTGCGGCAGGAGGGCGCCACGGTCGTGCTGCTGGCGGTCGACGGCCGGGCGGAGGGGCTGCTCTCGGTGAGCGACCCCGTGAAGGAAACGACGCCGGAGGCGCTGAAGCGTCTTCGTGAGGCGGGCCTGCACATCGTCATGCTGACCGGCGACAACCGGCGCACCGCCGCGTCGGTCGCGGCCCGGCTTGGCATCGACGCCGTCGAGGCCGAGGTCCTGCCGGAAGACAAGGCGCGGATCGTTCAGCGCCTCAAGGCGGAGGGCCGCGTGGTCGCCATGGCGGGAGACGGGATCAACGACGCGCCCGCCCTGGCCGCCGCCGATGTCGGCATCGCCATGGGCACCGGCACCGACATCGCCATCGAGAGCGCCGGCATCACTCTGGTGAAGGGCGACCTGCTGGGCATCGTCCGCGCCCGCCACCTCTCGCGGGCAACGATGGCCAACATCCGGCAGAACCTGTTCTTCGCCTTCGTCTACAACGCGGCCGGCGTGCCGATCGCGGCGGGCGTGCTCTATCCACTGCTCGGGATTACCCTCAGCCCCATCTTCGCTGCCGCGGCCATGGCCTTGAGTTCGGTCAGCGTCATCGGAAATGCACTCCGACTGCGACGCCTGGAGATTTGAACCGCACTGCGACATTTCGGGACCGCCATGTCGCTTTGCGCTTGATCCGGAAGCCGTCCCGCCGGAAATTGATCGCACCATGCGCCTGATCCATCGATCGCACCGCGCCGCCAACGCCGTCCGGACAGTGTCTCCGAGCGGCGAGCTGTTCGTTGCGTCGATCGTGATCTGCATGATCCTGTCGGCGTTCGGCGATGCGGTCGATCCGACCTGGTTGGGCGAGGCGGGACTGGAGTTCGCCTTCTTCGACCTCGGTGGCGAATTCTCCATTCTTGCAATGCGTCACTGGCACCTTCTCGAACTGCTGCTGGCCGGCGCCGTGATCGCTGCGGGCATCATGGTCCTGCGTATCGTGGCCGGCGCCTTCTTCCCACCGCTCGACTCCGCCGATTCCGGTGCTGTCGAGAAGGTGCCGATAAAGCTCTGACGACTGGTTGAACATCCTGCGACCGCCCTTCCACCGGAAGCGCGCGGCGTAGGCACTCATTCACTTGTTGTTGGAGACTTTCATGGAACTCGAACTGTTTTCGGGCGCATTCTTTTCCGCGCTGCTGGCCATCATTCTGATCGACCTCGTACTGGCGGGCGACAACGCCCTCATCATCGGCCTGGTCGCGCGCAATCTTCCCAAGGAGAGCCAGAACAAGGTCATCTTCTGGGGCACCTTCGGCGCCATCGCCATCCGCGCCCTGATGGCCATCCTCGTCGTGTACATCCTGGCCGTGCCGGGCTTCATGCTGGTCGGCGGCCTCGCGCTGGTCTGGATTGCACGCAAGCTGCTCACGCCGCAGGAAAATGCCGAGGAGAACCACCTCGTAAAGGCGCCGGCGGCGAGCTTCGCCGCCGCGGTGCGCACGATCATCATCGCCGACGCGGTGATGGGCATCGACAACGTGCTGGCCATCGGCGGCGCGTCGCACGGCTCGATCCTGCTGATCCTGATCGGCCTCGCCATCAGCGTGCCGATCATCGTCTGGGGCAGCCAGCTCGTGATCAAGCTGGTCGACCGCTATCCGTCGGTCATCCTGGTGGGCGGCGCGGTGCTGTGCTGGACCGCCTACGGCATGATCACCCGCGAGCCGATGTTGCTGGCGTGGTTCGAGGCCCATCCGGCCGCCAAGCTGATCCTGGCCGTGCTGGCGTTCTCGATCGCGCTGGCGCCCTGGTACAATGAGCGCCTCAGCGACCAGATGAAGCCGCTGACCATGCTTCTGCCGGCCATCCTGATCTGGATGCTGGCCTTCGAAGTCGCCGGGACCGTCTGGAAGGTTCAGGCCGACTATCTGATGGCCACCACCCAGGGCGAGTACCTGATGGAAGGCGTGCGCTGGATCGGCTGGCTGCCGTTCGCCGCGCTCCTCCTGTGGGTGCGCGAGCGCCTCGTGCTGCGCAGCGCGCGCGTGGCACGTAGCGCGCAGTAGGGCTCGATCAACCGTTCCCTTCTCCTCTCCCGCATGTCGGGGGAGGAGAAGGCCTTCTTACGACACCGTGAGTTCGGCGCCGGTCAGGCGCCGATAGGCCTCCAGGTACCGCTTGCTGGTCGCCTCGACGACCTCCGCAGGCAGCCGGGGCGCGGGGGCCTCGCCGTTCCAGCGGCCGGCATGGCGCTCGACGTCGAGCCAATCGCGCAGCGGCTGCTTGTCGAAGCTGGGCTGCGGCCGCCCCTCCTCGTAG
>CAIYWM010000117.1 GCA_903929895.1 uncultured Alphaproteobacteria bacterium | reverse complement strand
TCGAGTTCGAGGATCCAGCCGGCGACGTTGTCGAGGAAGTAGCGATCGTGGGTGACGGCCACGACGGTGCCGGGGAACTCCGCGAGATGGCGTTCCAGCCAAGCCACCGACTCGGCGTCGAGATGGTTGGTCGGCTCGTCGAGCAGCAGCATGTCGGGCTTGGAGAGCAGCAGGCGGCACAGCGCCACGCGGCGCTTCTCGCCGCCCGAGAGCTTCTCGACGTTGGCGTCCGACGGCGGGCAGCGCAGCGCGTCCATGGCGATCTCGACGGTGCGGCCGAGGTCCCAGCCGTTGCCGGCGTCGATCTTCTCCTGCAGCTCGCCCTGCTCCTCGATCAGCTTGTCCATGTCGGCGTCGGGATCGGAGAAGGCGTTGGAGACCTCCTCAAAGCGCGCCAGCATCTTCGCCATCTCGCCGGCACCGTCCATGACGTTGCCCAGCACGTCCTTGGCCGGGTCGAGGCCGGGTTCCTGCTCCAGCAGGCCCACCTTCACGCCCTCGGCCGCCCAGGCCTCGCCGGTGAAACTGTCGTCGCGGCCGGCCATGATCTTGAGCAGGGTCGACTTACCGGAGCCGTTGAGGCCGAGCACGCCGATCTTGGCGCCGGGCAGGAACGACAGCCAGATATCCTTCAGGACCTGCTTGCCGCCGGGAAAGGTCTTGTTCAGACCCTTCATCACGTAGATGTACTGGTAAGAAGCCATTCTGATTCCTTGGTGTGCGGAGCTTGTAGCGGCCCCGCCCAGACGGTTCAATGACGGCGGGGAGAAACGCGCACGCATGCTGGCCGAACCGGCTGTCCTGGCCCTGTCGCTGGCCTATCTGGGGCTGCTCTTCGCCGTGGCGTATTTCGGCGACCGCTATGCGCGCGACTGGTCGAAAAACTCGGTGGCGCCGGTCGTCTACGGCCTGTCGCTGGCCATCTACTGCACCTCCTGGACGTTCTACGGCGCGGTCGGGCGGGCGGCGACCTCGGGCATCGACTTCGTCCTGATTTACACAGGCCCGGTCCTGGTCGTGACCCTGGGCTATCCGATCGTCGCCAAGATGGTGCGGGTGGCCAAGCAGCACAACGTCACCTCGATCGCCGACTTCCTGGCCTCGCGCTACGGCAAGAGCCGCGCCGTCGGCGTCACCGCCACCCTGTTCGCGACGGTCGGCGTGCTGCCCTATATCGCGCTTCAGCTACAGGCCGTGTCATCGTCCTTCCGCACGATTGCAGCCCCTTCGCCCTGGGTCGGCGGGGCGCCCGGCGTCGTGCATGCCGACACCTCGCTGATCGTGGCGGCACTGATGGCGCTGTTCACCATCCTGTTCGGGGTGCGCCACGTGCAGGCCTCCGAGCAGCATCGCGGCATGATGCTGGCCATCGCCTTCGAATCGGTGGTCAAGCTGCTGGCGCTGCTGGCGGTCGGCCCCTTCGTCGTGTGGTTCCTGTTCGACGGGCCGGCCGACATGGTGGGGCGCCTGGCCGAGGCGCCGGCCGTGGCCGAGCGGCTGACGCGCGAGGCCTCGCCGCTCACCTGGGTGGTGATGTCTCTTTTGTCAGGTATGGCCTTCCTCTGCCTGCCGCGTCAGTTCCACGTCGCCGTCGTCGAGCACGACCATCCCGCGAGCCTGCGGACGGCGCGCTGGCTGTTCCCGGCCTATCTGGTGCTGATCAACCTGTTCGTCATCCCGATCGCGGCGGCGGGGCTGCTGCTGCTCGGGCCGAACGTCAGCCCCGACCTCTACGTGCTGCAGCTGCCGCTGGTCGGCGGCGAGAGCTGGCTGTCGGCGTTCGTGTTCATCGGCGGTCTCTCCGCGGCGACCTCGATGGTGATCGTGGCCTGCATGGCGCTGTCGGGCATGATCGGCAACGAGCTGCTGATGCCCTATCTGCTCAGGCGGCAGGCCGGCGTCGTGCGCGACATGGGCCCGCTGGTGGTGCTGGTGCGCCGCGCCGCCGTGGTGCTGATCCTGATGGCGGGCTACGCCTACGAGCGAATCATCTCGGGCTATCTGCCGCTCGCCTCGATCGGCCTGATCTCCTTCTGCGCCGTCGCCAACTTCGCGCCCGGCCTCGTGCTCGGCCTCTACTGGCAGCGCGCCCACAGGTACGGCGTCGTGGCGGGCCTGACCGGCGGCTTCGTCGTGTGGCTCTACGCGCTGCTGCTGCCGACCCTGCGCCAGGGGCTAGGGGCGGGCACGGAGGGTGGACCTGTGGTGCCCTTCATGCCGTGGTGGCCCGAGCCGCTGGCCACCCTCGATCCGGTGTTGCAAGGCTTCCTGGCCTGCATCGCGGTCAACACGGCGCTGCTGGTCGGCGTCTCCCTGCTGGTGCGGCCGGTGGGCCGCGACCGCGAGCAGGCGGATGCCTTCGTGCTGGGCGCCGAGCCCGCGCCGCCCTCGCGACGCACGCCGGCCGATGCCGCGCGCATCGAGGAGCTGCGCCAGCTGCTGGCGCGTTTCGTCGGCGTCGAGCGCGCGGCCCGCACCCTGTCGGGCGAGCTGTCGCTGCAGACCGCGCTCGCGCGCACCGAGCGCATGCTGTCGGGCACCTTGGGCGCCGCCTCGGCGCGCGTGATCGTGGCGGCCTCGGTCCGGCGCGGCCGGCTGCTGACCCGCAGCGCGCGCGCCATCATCGACGAGGCGTCCGAGGCGATCCGCTACAATTACGAGATCCTGCGCAACACGCTCGACCATGTCGGCATGGGCATCGCCGCCTTCGATCGCGACGGCCGGCTGGAAATCTTCAACGACCGCTTCACCGCGCTGCTGGCGCTCGACGACGATGCCGTGGCGGTGGGCGCCGCGCCGCGCGAGTTCGGCGCCACACCGGACGTCATCGACCTGCTGCGCCGGCCCGAGTCACCGCAGACGCACGAGATCGCCACGCGCGACGGCCGCGTGATCGAATTGCGCCTCGATCCGTTGCCGGAGGACGGGTTTGTCGCCACCTGCAACGACGTGACGGCGCGCGTGCGCACCGCCGAGGCGCTGCGCGACAGCGACGGCCAGCTCCGCCGCGCCGCCGAGACGCTGGAGCAGCGGGTGGCCGAGCGTACGGCCGAGCTGGAGGCCAGCCGCGCCGAGGCCGAGGCGGCCAATCTCGGCAAGACGCGCTTCATCGCGGCAGCGAGCCACGACCTGCTGCAGCCGCTGCACGCCGCGCGCCTGTTCACGGCGGCGATGATCGACCGCGATCCGCGCAACGATCTCGGCGGCAAGATCGATGCGAGCCTCGGCGCCGTCGAATCGCTGCTCGATGCGCTGCTCGACATCTCAAAGCTCGATGCCGGCGCCTTCAAGCCCGAGAAGCGGGCGTTCGCGCTGCAGCCGCTGTTCGAGTCGCTCGCCACCGCCTTCGCGCCGACGGCCGCCCGGCACGGCGTCGAGCTGGTGATCGTGCCGACGCGCGCCTTCGTCGACACCGATCCGGCCTTCCTGCGCCGTATCCTGCAGAACCTGCTCTCCAATGCGCTGCGCTACGGCCGGAGCGAGGGAAGGCCGGCGCGGGTGCTGTTGGGCTGCCGCCGCGCGGGCGATTCGTTGCGCATCGAGGTGAGGGACAACGGGCCGGGCATCGCGGCCGACAAGCAGGCGGTGATCTTCGACGAGTTCGTTCGGCTGCAGCCCGAGGACGAGGCGCCGCGCGAGGAGCGGGGGCTCGGCCTCGGCCTCGCCATCGTCGATCGTATCGCGCGCATGCTCGACCTTCCGGTCGCGCTGTCCTCTGCGCCGGGCCGTGGCTCGACCTTCTCCGTCACGGTGCCGCGGGTGGCCGCGGTGGCGACTCCGCCAAGTACTGCGCCGGCGCCGCAACCCATGCCGTCGATCGAGGCCGAGAGCTTCGTGCTCTGTCTCGACAACGAGGCGCGGGTGCGCGAGGCGATGGCGGCGCTGCTCGGCGGCTGGGGCTGCAAGGTCGAAACGGCTGCCACCCAGGCCGAGGCGCTGGCGGCGGTGGCGCGGGCCGGCCGCCTGCCCGACCTTGTGCTGGCCGACCTGCATCTCGACGAAGGCGCCGACGGGCTCGAGGCCGTGGTCGCGCTGCGCGAGGCGTGGGGGCGGAGCGTGCCGGCGGCCCTTGTGACCGCCGATCGCGACCCGACGCTGCGCCTGCGGGCCCGGGCCCGGCAGGTCGAACTGCTGCACAAGCCTGTAAAGCCGGCTTCGCTTCGTGCGTTGCTGAGATTGCGCAGCGCCGCCGCGGGGCGCCTTACGGCCTGATCGTCTCCGCTGGCGGCATCGCAAGCCCGCGGGCCTCGATCACGGCTTGCGTTCGCGAGCGAACGCCGAGCTTGCGCAGGATCACCGTGACATGCGCCTTCACGGTCGCCTCGCCAACGCCGAGCTTGTGGGCGATCTGCTTGTTCTGGTCGCCCTGCACCATCAACGCCAGCACGCGCCACTGCTGCGGCGTGAGCTGCGCGGCGCGCTGGGCGAAGCTGTCGCCCGCCACGGCATCCGGGGGCGCGAAGATCTCGCCGTCGAGCACGGCGCGCACGATGGCGGCGATCTCGTCGAGCGGCGCGGACTTGTCGATATAGGCCGAGGCCCCGAACTCGTAGGCGCGGCGAATAACGGCCGCCTCGCGCGCGGCCGACACGACGACGATCGGCACGGTCGGATGTTCGGCGCGTAGACGGGCGAGGCCGGTGAGTCCGTCCATGCCCGGCATGTCGAGATCGAGCAGCACGGCATCGGTCTCGGGTTGGCGGTCCAGCACCGTCTTCGCCTGGTCGAGCGTGCCCGCCCTGTCGAAGCGCGCGCCGGCGAACGACTGCCCCAAGGCCGAGGCGAGCGCGTCGCGAACCATTGGATGGTCGTCGGCGATCAGGAAGGACAGCGGTTCCCCGGACATTGACTTCATCTTTGCTGCGGCACGGTAGAAAATGCTGCGGCGCACTCTACGTGGCCTTGGACCTTGGTCGAATTGCAGCACACAGGACGTGCGATTTACACAAGAATCAAGAAGGGGTCCGTATCAGGACACCCGCAGTGCCCAGGGGAGAAACGCACATGGCCGTAACCGGCACGGTAAATGATCGCGATCGTCCAATGACGCGCGAAGAGAGGAAGGTGATCATCGCTTCCTCCGTTGGCACCATTTTCGAGTGGTATGACTTCTATCTCGCGGGCGCGCTTGCCGCGAACATCGCCGCGAGCTTCTTTGCCGGCGTCAATCCGACCGCCGCGTTCATCTTCACCCTGCTGGGCTTTGCTGCGGGCTTCGCGGTCCGTCCCTTCGGCGCGCTGTTCTTCGGCAGCCTGGGCGACCTTATCGGCCGCAAGTACACGTTCCTCGTCACCATGACCCTGATGGGCATCGCCACCTTCGTGGTCGGCCTCTTGCCGGGCTATGCCTCGATCGGCATCGCGGCTCCCATCCTGTTCATCGCCTGCCGCCTGCTCCAAGGCCTGGCGCTGGGCGGCGAGTACGGCGGTGCGGCGACCTACGTGGCCGAGCATGCGCCGCACGATCGCCGTGGCTTCTACACCTCGTGGATCCAGACGACGGCGACCGTCGGTCTGTTCCTGTCGCTGCTCGTCGTCGTGGCCCTGCGTCTCGCGCTGACGCCGGAGCAGTTCGCGGCCTGGGGCTGGCGCGTTCCGTTCCTGCTGTCGATCATCCTGCTGGCGGTATCGATCTGGATCCGCCTGCAGTTGCAGGAGTCGCCCGCGTTCCAGCGCATGAAGTCCGAGGGCAAGGGCTCCAAGACGCCGCTGCGTGAGGCCTTCGGCGTTTGGAAGAACGCCAAGATCGCGCTCATCGCCCTGTTCGGCGGCACCGCCGGACAGGCGGCGGTCTGGTACACTGGCCAGTTCTACGCCCTGTTCTTCCTGACCCAGACGCTGAAGCTCGACGCCACGACCTCCAACATCGTGATCGCGGTATCGCTCCTCATCGGTACGCCGTTCTTCATCTTCTTCGGCTGGCTGTCCGACAAGATCGGCCGCAAGCCGATCATCCTGGCGGGCTGCGCGCTCGCCATGGTCACCTACTTCCCGCTGTTCCACGCCCTCACCAACGCGGTGAACCCGGCGCTGAACGCGGCGATCGAGAAGTCGCCCGTCGTGGTGATCGCCGACCCGAACGAGTGCTCGTTCCAGTTCAATCCGACGGGCACCGCATCGTTCACCACCTCGTGCGACATCGCCAAGTCGTTCCTCGCGCGCAACTCGGTGAACTACGCCAACCAGGTGGCTCCGGCCGGCACGCCGGCGCAGATCAAGATCGGCGACAAGGTCATCACCTCCTTCGACAAGGCGAAGGCGGGGGCGGACGGCGCCGCCAAGGAGCGGGCGTTCAACACGGAGGCGACCGCGGGGATCCGCGCCGCCGGCTACCCGGCCACGGCCGACCCCAAGCAGGTCAACATGACGATGGTCATCGTCATCCTGACGATCCTCGTCATCTACGTGACGATGGTCTACGGGCCGATCGCTGCCCTGCTGGTCGAGCTGTTCCCGACCCGTATCCGCTACTCCGGCATGTCGCTGCCGTACCATATCGGCAACGGCTGGTTCGGCGGCTTCCTGCCCCCGACCGCCTTCGCGATGGTGGCCTC
>CAIYWM010000116.1 GCA_903929895.1 uncultured Alphaproteobacteria bacterium | reverse complement strand
GTCCCGGCGCTACTTCGCGCCGTCCCATTACGTGGTCCTGTCTATGACCCTACCGCTGGCGCCGGGCACCTCATGGATGCTGCCGAAGGCTGCGGGCTTCGCGCTTTCGGATCAGATTTGCACATTTATGAACCGCAACGACAGGACATCGTCACCGGCTACGACGCCATGACGCTCGGCGCCAGCGCCGTGAGCCATTGCGGCGCCTTCATCGCGAATTTCCCCTATTCCGACATTGATCCGATGACGGCGCACGTCCTCGAGATCGCCGCGGCGCGGAAGATGCAGGTCGCATCTCTTGTCCGAGCCGAGTGGCCGCACGCGCAGGCCCGCAAACACCTGGTGCACGACAACCCCCACCTCGCTGCGGTGGTGATGATCACCAAGCGCCCACATTGGTCGGAATCGAAAACCGCATCACCTCGTCACTGGTTCAGCTGGGTCGTGTGGGATTTCGCCCGCGACACCAACCAGCCGCCGCGGATCTGCTTTCAAGGAGAAGCACCATGAAGTTTGAGCCCGTCAAGACGCGCTTTCGCGCTTTCGGCGTTCCGGCAAAGCGGATGAAGTACCTCGGTGCCGAGGTCAAGGAGACGCCTAATTGGGCACGTCTCAAGAAACACATCGCGGCGCATGAAAAAGCCGGCGGCCGCGTTGCCATCACCCTGCGCCCGTTGAAAGAGCCTGCCCGTGTCGAGGGTTGGTTGTGCGTAGAATTTGCCGACGTCGTGCTGGACTGGTCCTGAACGCCAGACCCACCATAACGCTCGCGCGTAGCGCGGCCGATATCCTCGAGCGGCTGAACAGGCCGCCCGGGGCTGCGGCCGCTCGGCCGCCGAAGCAGCGCGGGCGTCCGCCGGCAACCGTGCCGGCGCCCATGTTAGCCAATATCGAAGAGTACAAGTTGCGGCCGCCTACTGCGGCAGGGTTCGCAGTCTGGTTCTGCGCAGTTGCGGGTGATCCCGGCCACGTCGTCTTCGCTTCCGTGGCCGAGACGGCGGCAGCCGCGCTCTACCTGCTGGCGCGACAGACAGGTGCGGGCATCGCCGAGCTCAAGCAGCACGAGGCGCACGCCATTGCATCCATGAAAGCGGCGGGGCACGCCGATCACGATGCCTACAGCCAGCTGGAGACCCGCGCAGCGGCGTACCGGTCGCCGCGGCAGCGCCGGGCGGCGAGCGCCCAGCACGAGTTCGGCATCACCGCCGGGGTCCGCCTTGCCCACGTCCTCGCGGTTGATGGTATGGCGGATCCGGAGGTTCGCCGCGAGGCCCTCGGCGTCGCCCGGAGTGCGCACCCCGCCATCGACCGGCTGCAGAAGCAGGACCCTGGCACGATCAAGTTCCCGTCGGTGACCGAGATCAGGCGCGCCCTGGCCGGACATTACGGCGACCCAAGCTATTTCCTCGCCGGCTTCGCCCTTGGTGCAAGCGCCTGCCGCGACAGGGCGGCCGCTGCAGCAGCGCTGCGTGACACCTTCACCACCATCATCCTTCCCGCCAACGCCGCAGCCCAGGAGCTCGCATGCTGAAACCGCCCGACTGGTTCAAGAAACCTCATCTTTCGCCGTCATCCATCAACAAATGGATCGGCAGCCCGCACGCATGGGCCTCGTCCTATGTGGGCGGCGTCTACGATCCGGCCGGCGCCGCGGCCATTCGCGGCACGGTGGTGGAAGACCTCCTCGTTGCCGTGCTGACCGGCAAGATGTCGGCGGCCGAGGCCATGGCGGAAGCCAAGCCCGCGGTGCTCGAGCGCTGCCGGGCATCCGCCGGTTCCGGCTTCTCGGCGAGGATGCCATGGGGTGCAGACAGCGAGGCCGACCGCGCCGAGGCCATCCTGCGGCACTGCCTGGAGGCCGCGAACGGCGCGGCACCGCCCGTCTTCACGGCAGAAGGTAACCAGTGGCGCGCCGAGCTGGATCTTGGCGTCGGTATTCCGGTGATCGGGTTCATCGACCTCCTCTGGCCGAAGCAGTCGAAGCTTCTGGACCTCAAGACCTCGGCGAAGCGGCCCGGTAAACCGAAAGCGGCGCACATGCGCCAGCTCTCGCTCTATCGCGCCTTCGCGCCCGGCTACCAGTGTGGGTTTGCCATCGCGCACCCTGAAGGCTTCTCCGTCATCTACCCAGAGCAGCACGAATTGGATGCGGCCTTCCTCGATCTGACGGCAGCCGCGCAGCGCCTGGTGCGCTGGCTCAACCGCTACGGCTCCGCCGAGGAGCTGCTGGCCGAGTGCATGCCGGATGCCGACGGCATCTATTTCCCCGCAACCACCGCGCAGGCCACGCGCCGCGCCTTCAAGTTGGAGATCTGAACATGGAGATACAGAAGAAACAGAACGCCGATAGCATCTACGATATGCACATGTGGTACGGCCAACTGTTATCGGCACTGCGGCATGCCTCCGACGCCAGGTCGGTGTTGATCGTGGAAAAGGAAGCGGAGCGCTTAGGACTGCACCGCGAAGACTGCAACGGAGGTATATGGAACAAAAAGTGGAATCTCGACGTTGGCAGATCTAGGCTGACGCTATCCTGGCGCTGGTACGATCCGTCAGGCCCATTCAACTACCAGCCGGACATCAACGTTTTTGTTCTGGCACTATTCGAAGACGATCAAGAACTTCGGTGCGTTGAGCTACGGTTTGCAGATTAGCCGGCGGCACCCGCAGCGACCAGCGTCAGGCTCGCAGCCTGTCGCGGTCGCCGGCAAGATCGCCAAAGCCGCTGAGTAGGTCCTGCACGCGGTCGTCCTCGACGCCCAGCGCCTTCTCCATCCAATCACAGATATCGGACGCCAGATCCCCGAGGCCTGCATGGGCCTCGGGGTCTACCGTTGCGTGGCTGCGGTGGCCGGACTGGGCGACGCCCAGCTGGTCGCCGGAGCCGCGCTGCGCCATGTCGAAAGCAGCAAGCTCGAACCCGTCCTGGGACTGTTCCATCTTCTTCAGCCGCGCCATGGCGGGCGAGCCGGGTGCGGCGTCCGTCAGCAGGCAGCAGTAGCCCTGCACGCCCTTGCCGCGACCGACGCGGCCACGCAGCTGGTGCATCTGCGCCAGGCCGAACCTGTCGGCCCCTTCGATCACGATGACGGAAGCGTGCGGCACGTCCACGCCGACCTCGATCACGGTGGTCGCCACCATGATGGCACCCTTGGCCTTGTTGAAGGCCCGCAGCGTCTTGCCGATGTCGGCCGCCTTCAGCCTGCCGTGCAATTCCATGACGTGCTCGCCATAGCGGTCATTCAGCTTCGCCAGCGTGACGGCGATCGAGGCCATGTCATCGTTCTCGTCGATCGCCGGTGCCACCCAGAACACGTTCCGGCCGGCGGCAATCTCGCGGTCGATCAGGTCGAGGGCCCCGGCCTCGTCGCCGTAGACCTGGGTTTCGCGGGCAGGGGCGCCGCCCGGCTTCTGCGTCAGGTGCGCCTTCTTCATGGTGCCATCCATCACCTGCGCCATGGAGCGCGGGATCGGCGTGGCCGACATCTGCAGCGTATAGTCGGCAGCCGCAACCAGGGCGGCGCGGGTATCGACGCCGAAGCGGTGCGTCTCGTCGATCACCGCCACGCCGAGGTCGGCGAACTCGGTATCCGACGTCACCACCGCATGGGTGCCGATGACAACGCGGGCTGCGCCGATCTGCAGCTTGATCCTCGCCTTCTCGTTGCCGGCGGAGGACTGCCCGCCGCCCAGCTGCACCCAGCTGATGCCGAGCTTGTCCAGCCAGCCGCCGACGGTGCGCACGTGCTGATCGACCAGCGCCGTGGTCGGCGCCATCAGGGCCGCCTGGCGGCCGGACTCGACGGCAGCGACCAGGGCGATCAGGGCGAGCGCCGTCTTGCCGGTGCCGACGTCGCCCGTCACCTGCAGGCCGCAGGCGTTCGGGCTTGCGAAGGCGTCGCGGATCGCCGCCGTGGCGGCCGCCTGGTCTGCGGTGAAGGAGGTGAAGCCGGTGGCGGCAAGGCAGCGCGCCGCGATGTCCGGCGTCACCTCGATTGGGCGGGCTGGCCTGACCTCGCGAACCGCGAGCCGCCAGCGCAGGTTCGCTGCGACCAGCTCGTCAATGGCCAGGCGCAGCCTGTAGCGGCTGGCAGGCAGGCAGTCGCCGGGCTCCTGCGGGCTGTGGCAGCGGCGGACGGCCTCGAGGAACGACGGAAGGCCGTAATGCTGCAGAACCTCTGCGGGCAGCCACTCCGCCGGCGCGTCGGTCTGGTCGACAAGGTCTGTCAGGAGTGCCGCGGCGACGTGGTGGGGAAAGGACAGATATTCACGGTCACCATAGACCGGCTCGACGCATGGCGCGGTCTCGCCCGGGCCGTAGACGCGCAGCACCTCGATCATGGTCGGGTTCCGCTGCATGACGCGAACGGTGAACAGACTGGGGGATGCAGCCTGAAGCACTCGCAGCCAGTCGCGCATGAGGTCCCGGTCCCCGGCGCGGGGGCGGCAATGAATCGCCCCGGTGGTGTCCGCGAGGTACGGCTGCATCGCCTCGTCGAGGCGCGGCTGCGCGGCAACGATGAATCGGGTTTCCGGGCCTGCCTTCGATCCGCTGATCTCCGCCATGCTGGCGCGGGCCAGCGCCATCTCTGCCGTGGGCATGGCCAGCATGAGGCCGGCGCCAGTCCTGCGGTGGCGCGGGACCAGGCGCTGCAGCCTTTTTGCCATCATCGGCGGCAGGCTGGCGCAGATGTCGTCGGCCGGCATCTGCATGGTTTCGCGGAACGGGTGCTTCAGCATCATTCGAAATCCTTCGGGATAGCCCAGGCGTCGACGATCTCGGCCTCTATGAGACCCTTCATTTCGTCGTCACTGGTGGTGGGGAATAGCTCGCGGTAGGCGGTTGCGGCCTCGCGCTCAAGGATCGCCGCGGCTTGCTCGGCGTGCTCGTCGCTCGCCTCGACCACGATTTCGTCGTGCACATGGCAGATGACGGCCGCATCCAGGCCGGCAAGAGCAACGTCAAGCCGCCAGAGCGCACGGAGCAGCACGTCGGCTGCCGAGCCCTGGACGGAGCAATTCATGCCGGCGCGTCCGGCCTTGCGATAGAAGATCGCCTTCACCTGGCCGGGGCGGGTGGCCGCGAGAATGATCTCAAGATCCTCTCGGTCGTCGAAGTCGAGTTCGGGATCATCAAGATCGATGATCGCGCGGTTGAACTTGGATTCCGCCTTCTCGAGGATGTCTTCAAGCTCGGCCTGGAGGTTCCTCCTCCGGCCGCCGACAGTCCATGAGGCAAGGGCATGCTCTGAGAAATTCGTCTGCCTTTGTTGCCAAACCCCGAGGGCGGGGCGGGCCGCGAAGTAGGATTCGATCAGCTCCTCGGCGTCTTCCTTAGTCATGTCGATCCCGTACTGCGTTTTGCCGTAGCGGGCGAAGGCATTCGCCGACATGCCATAGAGGAGTCCGAATCCCGCAGCTTTTGCCCTCTGGCGCAGCAGCTTCTTCTCTTGCTTCGGCAATGCGTTGAATTGCTCCTCCGTCATGCCGTTGACGGCGCAGGCCGTATCGATGTGCATGTCGCCCTGCTTTGCGTAGACGGCTCGCATGGTTGGGTCGTCGCCTACCTGCTGGCTCGCGTAGATCCGAAGTTCTTCCTGGCTGAAGTCGGCACGGATGATCTTGCGCCCAGGGCGAGGGCGGATCGCCTGCCGATCGCGTTTGTTCCAGTTCTGCAGGTTTGGCGAACTCCCGAAACGGCCGGTGCGCGCGCCGAGCAAACGCCACGAAATGTGGAACCTGCCGGTGACCGGGTTCACTTGCGCCAAGCGCTTGCGGGCGTAGGTCAGCAGGTTCGCCGTCGAGGTGTAGGCGAGATAGGCCTTGGCGAAGGCCTTCACCGCGGGGTCGAAGTCCAGCAGCGGCAGATAGCCCTTGGAGAGCTTCAGCTGGCCGGTCTTGGTCTTCTCCCACTTCGCCAGGGTGTCTGCAGGGATCAGGCTCTGCAGGCGGGTGCTGACAGTTGCAGGCGTGATCTTGATGTTTGCCCCATGTTGCAGCTGTAGGGCGGCAAAGAGAGCGTGCTTGGCATCCTCGTGCTGGGCTTCCAGCTGTGTCATGCGCGCCATGGCGGCGTCGATGTCATAGGGCACGCCCATCAGGTCGGCGCGCGCCGTCGGGCGGATCGCGTCCTGGGCTAGCGCGAGTCCATTCTCGAGGCCAAGGCGTTGGATGTCGCCGCTCAAGGCATCATAGGCCTTGAGCGTGATCACAGGGTCAAGGGCGGCATAGGCCAGCTGCGCCGGCGAAAGCTCAGGTCGGGCCCAATCGGATACCTGCAGATCCTTGTCGAGCGCGATCTTGAGGCGCTTTCTCACGACATTGGCGAGGCCCTGGCCGGATGCGTTGTAGGCGCAGGCGTACAACAATGCCGTGTCGTGCAGCCACGGTATGTCGAGGCCCATGGTCCACGCGAAGGCGAGTTCGAATTTCGAATTGTGCGCCACCACGGGCCGCCCGCCGCCGATCAGCTTGGAGCAGGCGTCGCGGAATCGCGCAGGCCCGATCTCGGCGACGACGGCCGGTACGTCCACGATCACGGCGTTGGGTGCGCCGTACCAGAAGAACTGCATAAGGCGCCAGCGTGCCAGCCACGGGGACAGGCCGGCCTTCTCGCGGCCTGCATGCTTCAGCAGCGGCGCGGTCTCGGTATCGAAGGCCAAGGGCGTGGTGACGCCATCCAACATGGCGGCGAAGGCGGCGAAGCGCTCGCCGCCGCGGATGTAATCGATGCCGACTCCGAACTGGGCGAGTAGCGCACCCGCCCCGCCGCCGTCGGCCTCGTCGGTCCCCGCCGGCTTTGCCGCAGGATTCACGACGCCCATGTCGTCGAGCGCCGACCATCCGCCGAAGTCCGGGGCAGGGCCCTGGAGCTGCGGTCTGGCCCAAGGGCCCTGCGCATGCCGCCAATATCCGATGCTGTTGCGGACGGAGGCCACGACGGGCGAGGGGGCGGTGAAATCAGGCTTGAAATAAGTCACGAGACAAAACCCTTCAGCAGCTGGTGCAGATCGGCGCGCAGCTGGATCTGCGTCGGCCAGTGGTCAAAACCCGAGCGGGACAGGTAGACGCCCGGCGCCAGCCATCCGGCCGCCTGCAGCTCCATGATCGCCTCTCGCATCACCTTCTCCTCGCGCAGGCCCGCAACCGCCGAGCCATGCCGGATGTCGGCCGTGTCGATGCAGCGTGCCTCCGTCCTGATCAGGTGCCATGCCAGCGCCCGGGCGTTGCGGATTGAGACTGGTTCCTGGGAGACCCTGTGCATGATCTCAGTGTGAAGTGCGAAGTAGTTCTCGACGATCTCGCAGGCCTGGCGGACGCTGTCGGCGCCAATGACCGGACTGGGGTGCGGCACGACCTCGGTGCTGTCCGCCCAGGCGAGGGCGTGGAGAACGCCCGCGAGGCGGGCGATCGTCTCCGCGCCCTTCGCCGACCAACTGGACATAAAGTCGGAATGGCGGGTGTAGCGCTGCCGCAGCCCCGTCCAGGCCTCACGGAACACGCCTTGCGCCTCGGCATCGAAGGTGACGACCGGCACCATGGCGGGTGCCACCGTTCCCGCCTTGGCGGGCGTGCCGACCGTCATCAAGCGCAGCTCGACCAGGCGCTGGAACACGCGGCGCAGACGAGACAGCGACATTTCAAGGGCCACCGGATCGGTCACACCGTCGACGACGTCACCGGCATGCATCGCGAAATTGAAGCGCTGCACCATGCCATCGCGGATCCGATCGTGGAACAGGTCGGCCAGGATGTCGGGCTGGCCGGTCGTGATGAGGCTTATACCGTTGAGCGGAATGTTGAGGGGTGCCGTGAGGTGCTTGCGGCGCACCGTGAGCGGCCCTCCGTCATAGGAGGCGAGCCGCGCGCCGCGGATGTTGGCGTTGTAGCGCTGCAGGTCGCTGATGAAGGCGGCCGACTCCTGCACGACCTTCAGCAGGCCGGTGCGCTGCTCGGCCAGCGCCTGGTGCTCCGCCTCGATCGTGTCATCTGAGAGCATGATCTCGACCACTACGGGCTCGTCGCCGCGCTGTTTCTTGTCGAGTTCTTCCCAGTCCCGGCGGTCGCGGATGGCCTTCGCCACGAACGTCGAGCGGACATCAATGAGCGGCTCCGTCACCATCTTGAGGGCGGGCGTCTTGCCGGCCGAGCTGGAGCCGGCCAGGATCAGCCACATTATAGGGTGGGTCCTCCAGCCTGGGATCGGCTCCACCTGCAGGGAGCCGAGCGTGAGGCCCGACACGGTAGTGAGGAGCGCGCTGGCCACGTAGCCCCGCGCCGATCCGCTCGCCCGCGCCAGGTCGTCGATCAGATCGTCAAAAGCCGGCACGGCCCCGCGCGGCCAATGCGGTGGCGATACCAGTGCGTCGGCCGGCTCCAGCAGCTCGGTGCGGAACGCCGCGGCATGCGCCTGCTGCTGCTGATAATCCGAGGGCAGCTGGGGCAAGGCCAATGTGGTGGACAGCTTCGAGGTGACAATGTCTTCGACCTTCTCAGCCGTCCAACCCGCCGGAATCGGATCCGCGAAGTCCCAGCCTCGGGGGAAGGAGTCAGGGAACGTGACGATGGCCGATGTGGCGCGCACGGCACGCAGGCGGCGCTCGATCTTCTCCGCCTGCTGGCGGCCTGCGTCGTCGGCGTCGGCGATGATCAGGACGGTGCGGCCGGTGAAGCATTGCCATGGGTGCCGATCTTCCAGGCCGGCTACGGCGGAGAGCACAACGCGATCAGGGCGCATGGCAGCGCGCGCAGACGCGGTCTTCGGACCCTCTACGATTTCGATGACCGCGTCTGCGGGCTTGTTCGTGATCTCAGGCTGCCCGTGCCAGGGCAGGGAAGGCGGCCACTTTGCAACCCAGCGCGGCGGGAACTCGGAGCCTTGCGCCACATCGCGGCCGTAGCTCAGCGGGCGCACGTGCTTTTCACCCGCCTCGTCGATGAAGCGCACCTCGAGGGCAACGCCCACGCCGGCGGAATCCAGCACGGGGTAGGCGATCTGGAAGATGCCAAGCCCCGGGTATATCGACGACGCCAGGGCGCCGATGTCATTAATCACCGGCAGGGGCAAGAACTCGATTTCGCTCTTCTGCTGGGCGGCGGTGTCGACGCCCGCAATGGCGCGCTTCGCAGCCTCGACCTCTTCGACCTGCAGAGGCTTAGAGAGGCGGGGCTCGTTCATCAATGTCGGATCAAGCGCACCGGCCCCTGCGAGGAAGGACAATACGGAGTCGATCTTCTTGTCGTCCGTGTTCGGGTTCAGCTTAAACAATGCTGCGGCCAGCT
>CAIYWM010000115.1 GCA_903929895.1 uncultured Alphaproteobacteria bacterium | reverse complement strand
CTGCCCAATCCCTTCACCGACGCCATCCTGACCGGCAAGGCCCGCTACACGATGGACATCGCAATGGAGGGGATGCTGCACCTCAAGGTGCTGCGCTCGCCGCATGCCCATGCACGCATCGTCCGCATCGACAGAACCGCGGCGCTGGCCGTACCCGGCGTGGTCGCCGTCTACACCTGGGAAGACGTACCGCGCCGGCTCTACAGCACGGCGCTGCACGAGGATCACCTCGTCGATCCCGACGACACCTACATGCTCGACAATGTCGCGCGCTTCGCCGGACAGCGCATCGCGGCCGTGGTGGCTGGCACCGAGGGCGCGGCCGAAGCCGGCTGCCGGGCGCTCGAAGTCGAATACGAGCTGCTGCCGGCGGTCTTCGATCCGGTCGCGGCCATGCAGCCGGGCGCCCCGCTTCTCCATGACAAGGACGTCCTCGCCAGCGACGGCAACGTCTATTGCGACCTGCAGGGACAGATCGGCGACGTCGCCAAAGGCTTCGAGCAGGCCGCCGTCATTCACGAGCAGACCTACTCGACATCGCGCGTACAGCACGTCCATCTCGAGACCCACGGTTCGATCGCCTGGCAGGGCGAGGACCGGCGTTGGCACGTTCGGACCAGCTCGCAGGGTCCTTTCGCCGCGCACAAGAAGCTCTGTTACCTGATGGGACTCAAGGGCCGCGACCTACACGTCTTCACCGAGCGGGTCGGCGGCGGCTTCGGCGGCAAGCAGGAGATGGTCTCGGAAGACCTCGTCCTCTTCGCCACGATGAAACTCGGCCGTCCCGTCAAATGGGAATGGACGCGCGAGGACGAATTCCTCGGCGCCACCACGCGGCACCAGATGACGACCCATGTCAGGATCGGCGCCCGCAAGGACGGCACGCTGACGGCGATGGACGTGCGCATCGTGTCCAACACCGGCGCCTACGGCAATCACGGCAGCGAAACCCTGGCCGCCGCCATGGGTAGCCCGCTCGCCGCCTATCGCTGCGACAACAAGAAGGGCGCCGGGTTCGCCGTCTATACCAACATGGTGCCGGGCGGCGGTTTCCGCGGCTACGGCGCCTCGCAGACGACCTTCGCGATCGAATGCGCCATCGACGAGATGGCCCGCCTCCTCGACATCGACCCGGTCGAGATGCGGCGCAGGAACGTCGTACGGCCGGGCGACAACATCGAATCGATCTGGAAGGAACCCAGCGACGCCAGCTTCGGCAGCTATGGCGTCGCCGAATGCCTCGACATCGTCGAGCGCGAGCTGGCCCGTGGCAACGGCGTCTCGAAGCCTGACGGCGAGGACTGGGCCGAGGGAACGGGCGTGGCGCTGGCGATGCTCGAATGCGGCCCGCCGACCGAGCACCGGTCCGGCGCGGAGATGAAGCTCCTCGCCGACGGCTCCTATCACTTGGCCGTCGGCTCGGCCGAGATGGGCAACGGCATCACCACCGCGCACAAGCAGATCGCTGCGTCGGTCCTCGGCGTGCGCGCCGCCGACATCGCCATCGTCAATGCCGATACCGACCGCACGCCCTACGACACCGGCACCTTCGCCAGCACCGGCACGGTCGTCGCGGGCAAGGCCGTGCACATCACGGCCCAGGCGATGTGCCAGGACATCCTCGAGTTTGCCGGCCGCCACACCGGCACCGATCCCGGAAGCTCCCGGCTGGACGGCGACGCCGTTGTCTGCGGCGACCGCCGGATCACGCTCGCCGATCTCCATGCCGCTGGGGCCAGGATCGATCATCGCTTCACGGTCAGTCGAAAGGCCTATCTTTCGCCGCGCACCATCGCCTGCAACGTGCAGGGCGTGCGGCTCGCGGTCCACCGCGTCACCGGTGAGATCCGCATCCTGCACAGCGTGCACGCCGCCGACATCGGGCGGCCGATCAATCCCATGCAGTGCCGGGGCCAGCTCGATGGCGCCGTCGCCATGGGGTACGGCTGGGCGCTGACCGAGAACATGGTCCACGACCAAGGCCACATGGTGAACGCGCAGCTGCGCAATTACCGGATTCCGACCTACGCCGACACGCCGCACACCGACATCTTCTTCGCCGACACGATCGATTCGATCGGCCCGCTCGGCGCCAAGTCCCAGGGCGAGTGCGGCATCAATCCGGTTGCACCGGCCATCGCCAATGCCCTGGCCGATGCCACCGGCGTGCGCTTCGCCCATTTGCCGTTCACGCCCGACCGGCTGTTCGAGAGGCTCGCGGCCAAGTCGTGAGCCCGTCCCCCGCCAGTCCCGAGCCCAGCGTCAGCATCGTGACGCAGACCTGCGTGCGGCCCGCGTGTGACCAGGACTTCGCTCGCTGGCAGGGCGAGACCAGCGCCTTCATCCGGCATTTTCCGGGCTTCATCGAACAGAGACTGCTGCCGCCAAACCCGCCGCTCCAGGTCGACTGGGTGATCCTGCAGCGCTTCGCCAGTCTCACCGACGCCCAGCGCTGGCTGGCCTCGGCGGACCGTAAGAAGCGCATCGAGGGCGCCGCGCCGATGCTGGTCGGCCGCGACGACGTGCACATCGTTCAAGACGAGGCCAAAGGCGTCGGGCCGGCGCCGGTCTCCACCATCATTTCCACCCGGGTCAAGCCCGGCAAGGAAGCGGAGTACCATGCCTGGGTACGGCGGATTGCGGCCGAGCAATCGAAGGCTACCGGTCTCCAGGGCTACCGCTTCGAGCCTCCGATACCGGGTGTGCAGGAGGATTTCATCGCCATCCTGCGCTTTCGATACCGAGGCCAACCTCCGGGCCTGGCTCGATTCGCCCGTTCGCCAAACCCTCCTCGCCGAAGCCGCAGAGCTCACCGAAGAATCCCACGCGCGCATAGCCAGCTCCGGTTTCGAGCAGTGGTTCCGGGACGCCACCCCCTCCGACGGTCCGCTGCCGGCGTGGAAGATGAACATGCTCGTCCTGCTGATGCTCTATCCGATCGTGATGCTGTTCGGGTATTTCCTGGGCACTCCCCTGCTCGACCGGGAGCTTCATCTGCCCTTTGCCATCTCTCTCTTCCTGGGCAACATCGTCAGCGTCGGTCTGACGGGCTTCCTCGTGCCGTGGATCGCCGGTCGCTTCGGATGGTGGCTGCGCCCCGCGCCGGGCCGTGAGATTCGCATCAACCTCCTGGGCGGCGCCTTCATCTCGGCGGTTTACGCGGCGATGGTTTTCGTGTTCCTGCGACTGTTCTGAGATCACGTTGTACCGGCCGACGGGACGGTGGCAGACTCGGGCAACATCGGCCCAGGAGGGTTGCGTTCATGGCGTTACTGCACAGGGCTAAACGGCTCGTTGGGAAAATGGCGGCGGCCGCCACGACGATGCGGGCCGATCGACGGGCAGCGCCCTCTGCCAAGGTCGAGGTTCTGACGCCCACCAGGCCGTTGCAGACGATCAGGTTGAATGCGGCT
>CAIYWM010000114.1 GCA_903929895.1 uncultured Alphaproteobacteria bacterium | reverse complement strand
CTTCAGAAGAACGCGGTCGGGATAGCGATGGACGATGCCCTTCACCGGCGACCGCGCCTCGTCGCCGATCGGGTCGGCCAGCTCGCCGGGCGCGATCTCGACCTCGGCGCCGCTCGGCACGAACTGCCGGGCGATCGGATCGTCGGCCAGGCGCGAACGGTCGATCAGCGCCACCATCTCCGGCGTGACGGCGATCGCCATGGACTGCGCGGCCTCCTGCAGGCGCGGATCGGGCGACAGGAGGCCCTCGCTTTCGAGAGCTTCCAGGGAGCGCAGGGTCGGCATGGCGGCGTCGAGATAGGCGGCGCGGCCGCTCGAGTCCAGCGGCCCCCTCAGGCCTGGCAGCCGTTCAGGTCCAGCGAGCCGTATCGGCGCGGTCGACGGCGGTCAGGAGCGTCGCGGTGGACACCACGGTCCAGTCGCAGAGGTCGTAGCGGCGGCTGAGCTTGTCGCGCACCGCCGCCTCGGCCTCGCCTTCGGGCAGCTTGGAGCGCTCCCACATCGCGAGGTTGGGCCGGCGGGTCAGCAGCAGGCTGCGCACGCCGCCGTGCAGACCCGCGCCCGTCACCTCGTCCGGGCCTGTGCCGGTGCGGTCACCGCTCGCCTGCCAGAGGCCGATTACCTGCGAATCGTAGGCGCCCTCGAAGCCCGGCCAGGCGGCGGCGCAGAGATCGAGGAACTCCGGCCAGTTCGGTTCGGGAACGGCGAACCAGCGGAAGGCGTAGTTGCCCTGGCGGGTCGGCGGCACCGTGTCGGTCGGGCGAAGGGTCGGCGTCAGGGTCTCGCTGGTCACGGCGCGGATGTCATCGGTATTCGCCAGGAGCGCGCGTTCGGCGGCGGCCGCCGTGTTTCCCTGCGGCCAGGCGCTGATCGCCTGCACCTCGTCGCGTGGCCGGCCGATCTGGCTGCGCCAGGCACCATAGAGCTGGCCGCCGGCCTCCGCGATGCGTCGTGCGCCGTCGGCGGCCAGCCGGTCGGCAACGGCCTGCCATCGGCGCGGCGCGGCGTCGATGCGGTGGTGAACGAAGGTGGCGCTCAAGCGACTTCGACTTCGTGCCGGCTGAGCGTGAAGCCTTCGTAGCCGCCGGCCGTGACCTCGTCGCAGCGCCTCTTGTAGCGGTCGAAGCCGCCGACATAGGGCATGAACACGCGCGGCTTGCCGGGAATGTTGGCGCCGACATACCAGGAATTGGCCAGCGGATAGAGGGTGCTGTCGGCCACTGCGTTGACGTGCCCGACCCATTCGGCCTCGGCCTGCGGCGACGGTTCGATGCGGTCGAGCTGGTGCTTGCCGAGATGCTCGAGCGCATCGGCGATCCAGTCCACATGCTGTTCGATCGAGGCGATCATCTGCGTCTTCACGCCGGGGCTGCCGGGGCCGGTGACGACGAACATGTTGGGAAAGCCCGAAACCATCAGGCCGAGATAGGTGAGGGGGCCGCCCTCCCAATGGTCGGCCAGCACCGCGCCGTCGCTGGTCCTTATGTCGATCTCGCGCAGCGCGCCGGTCATGGCGTCGAAGCCGGTGGCGAAGACGATGGCGTCGAGCTCGTACTCCTTCTTGCCCGTACGCACGCCCTTCTCGGTGATCTCCTGGATCGCATCGGAGCGCACGTCGACCAGCACGACGTTGTCGCGATTGTAGGTCTCGTAATAGTTCGTATCGAGGCAGAGGCGCTTGGTGCCGATCGGATGGTCCTTCGGCGCCAGCAGCTCGGCCGTCGCCTTGTCCTTCACGATGCCGCGGATCTTGTTGCGCGCGAACTCCGAGGCCGTGTCGTTGGCCTCCTTGTTCACCAGGAGGTCGGTGTAGGTATAGAGGTAGCTGATGCTGCCGCCTTCCTGCCACTTGGCCTCGTAGGCGGCGTTGCGCTCCTCCTCGGTGACGTCGAGCGCCGACTTGGTCGGCCGCGGATAGCCGCCGATCGCGAAGGGCGTGTCGTAGGCGGCGCGCCGGCGTGCCGGATACTCGGCCTTGTGGCGGCTCTCGCGCTCTTCCTCCATCGGCGCGTTGCGCGCCGGCAGGCTGAAATTGGCAGTGCGCTGGAAGACGTGCAGGTGTTTGGCCTGCCGGGCGATCAGCGGGATCATCTGCACGCCCGAGGAGCCCGTGCCGATGACGCCGACCCGCAGCCCGGTGAAGTCGACACCCTCATGCGGCCACAGGCCCGAATGGTACCACTTGCCCTTGAAGCTCCCGATGCCCTTGAAGTCGGGCACGCGTGGCGTCGAGAGATTGCCCGCCGCCATGATGCAGTAGCGCGCGCGGATCACCTCGCCCTTGTCGGTGCGCAGCGTCCATTCGTTGGTCGCACTGTCGAAGGTCGCGGCCTTGATGCGCGTGTCGAGCTGGACGTCGCGGCGCAGGTCGAAGCGATCGGCGACATGGTTGATGTACTTCAGAATCTCGGGCTGCGTGCCGTAGCGCTCCGGCCACTTCCACTCCTGCTGCAGCTCGTCCGAGAAGCTGTAGGAGTATTCCAGGCTCTCCACGTCGCAGCGCGCGCCCGGGTAGCGGTTCCAGAACCAGGTCCCGCCGATTCCAGAGCCCGCCTCATAGGCCCGGACCTTGAGGCCGAGCTTGCGCAGGCGATGGATGGCGTAGAGGCCGGCCAGGCCGCCGCCGACGATGGCGACATCAAGGGGGGCGACATCGAGCGGGCGAGGCGCGGGCGTGTGGGAAGCATCGGGCATGCGACGGCTCCGGGTGTGATTTTTGCTCTGCGAGAGGTGTCCGACGGGCTTGCACGATCAGCGTCGACCCGACCGTCTGTTTTGGCAAGCGCGGCAAGCACGAATGCGGAACTGCCGACCGTCATGCAGTGCGCGCGTTGCAGCAAGTCGACGCCCCTGCGTGAAGATCGTTGGCCCGCCAAATGTTTCCGCCTTATTCTTTTTTCATGACGACAGCGCGAAACCCCGGTTGAGAACGGCAGGATAGGTCGTGGATCAGTCGGTGCCGCCGCCCGCCCTGAAGACACCGCCCGCATCGCCGGCGGTCGGCGTGAGGCCTCCTGTGCGGGCGAGCCGGACATCCGGCCTCATTCGGGTCCTGTTGCGGCCGCGCTTCATCGTCGTCGGCCTCCTGCTGCTCGCGGCGGTCGCCTATGGCGGCCGCGAGGTCCATCTGCGTCTCACCCATGTCTACGAATACGATGCCCGTGTGACCGCCGACATCGTCACGGTGTCGAGCCGCGCCGAGGGCTGGATCGTCGACCTCGCGGTACGCGAGGGCCAGCGCGTCGAGGCCGGACAGACCCTCGTGAAGATCGACGACCGCGCGGCCAAACTGCGGGTCGACGGCCTGCGCGCGCAGATCGAAGGCGTCCGGGTCGAGCGGGCGCGGCTGCGCGCCGAACGCAAGCTCGACCAGAACCAGGCCGATGCTGCGATGCGTACGCGCACCTCGACCATCATGGTCCGCGAGAAGGCGCTGGCCGCGCTGCAGGCCGATCTCGATTTCGCCAGGCTCGAACTCGATCGCAGCCGGACCCTGTTCGCCAGCAAGGTCGTCAACGAGCGGCAGCTCCAGGTGGCGCAGGCGGCGGTCACGAAGCTCGAGATCCAGATCCTGCAGCTCCAGGCCGAGCACGAGCAGGCCGAAGGCAGTCTCGGCGAGGCGCGGGTCGGCCATGACAGGCTGGGCGTGATCGATGCGCAGATCGAGGCGCTGACCCACCAGGTCGCCGTGCTGGCGGCGCAAATGCGCCAGCAGCAGGTCGATGTCGAGGACCGCACGATCAAGAGCCCGATCCCGGCCGTAATCGACCGCACCTTCACCCTGCCGGGGGAATACGTGGCGGCGGGCCAGCGCATCCTGCTGCTGCACAATCCAGAGGAGGTCTGGGTCGAGGCCAACATCAAGGAGACACAGGTCGGCAAGCTGAAACTCGGCCAGACTGTGCGCGTCTCCGTCGATGCCTATCCCAACGATACCTTCGTCGGCCGGGTCGCGCGGATCGGCAGCGCCACGACAGCGCGCTTCGCGCTCCTGCCCACCCCCAATCCGTCGGGCAACTTCACCAAGATCACGCAGCGCGTGCCGGTGAAGATCGACATGGTCCAGATGCCGAAGCCGCTCACGCCCGGCATGATGGTCGAAGTCGAAATTGACATTCGGTAGGGCGGAGCGGGCGATCATGTTGTTGCCCATCCTTCGAGACGGCCGCTCCGCGGCCTCCTCAGAGGCTGGCCGGAAATGAATTGAATCACTTCAAGCACTTACCTCATCCTGAGGAGCGCCGCGCAGCGGCGCGTCTCGAAGGATGGGCAATAGACGCGGTGCTCGTGCCCACCCTTCGAGACGCATCGCTGCGCGATGCTCCTCAGGGTGAGGCTATCGGGGCTGTTCATAGCCTCTTGTATTAGCTGCATTCATTTCGAGTCAGACTCTCAGGATGAGGTTTGCGATGTTCGAACAGAAGCGTCCTCATGCTGAGGAGCGAGCAGAGCGAGCGTCTCGAAGCATGGGCAACGACAATGTTGTAGCCGCATCATGACCGCCGCCGCCGTCCCCCTGCAGACCGCCGCGGCGCTCACGGAGCGCTACGGGCCCTCCTATCGCTGGCTGGTCACCATCACCGGCATGATGGGCGTCGTGTCGATGGTGCTCGCCATGACCACGGTGAACGTGGCGGTGCCCGACGTGATGGGCGCCTTCGGCATCGGTCAGGACAAGGCGCAGTGGATGTCGTCGGCCTACATGGCGACGATGACCGCCGGCATGCTGATCAACGCCTGGCTGAGCGGCATCCTGGGTGAGCGCCGCACCTTCGTGGGCGCGGTGTTCTTCTTTTCGGTGGGCGCCCTGATGGGCGGCTCGGCACCGACCGAGGATGCGCTGATCTTCGCCCGCGTCCTGCAAGGTTTCAGCGCCGGTGTCGCCCAGCCGCTGGTCATGGCCACGATCTTCACGGTGTTTCCGCCGGAGCGCCGCGGCATGGCGATGGGCGTGTTCGGGCTGGGCGTCGTCTTCGCGCCGGCGATCGGGCCGACCCTGGGCGGCCTGATGATCGAGTACTTTTCCTGGCGCTATGTCTTCTTCATCTCGCTGCCGTTCTGCGTCATCGCGGCCGTCATGGGCATGATCTTCATGCCGACCCGGCCGATCCCCAAGGTCATTCCACCGTTCGACTGGCTGGGCTTTGCGCTGCTCTGCACGGCGCTGCTGGGCCTCATGACCGGCATCGCCGACGGCCAGCGCGAGGGCTGGAGTTCCGATGCCATCGTGTTCCGGCTGGTCCTCGGTTCCGTCGCCACGGTCGCCTTCGTCTGCTGGGAGCTCTACACGCCCCGGGCGCTGCTCGACGTGCGCATCTTCGGCAATGTCGAGTTCGCTGCCGCCGCGCTGATCGCCTTCATCTTCGGCGCCGGCATGATGGGCTCGACCTACATCATCCCGGTCTTCGTGCAGACCATCATCGGCTTCACGCCGCTGGTGGCCGGGCTGATGATGATGCCGGCCGGCATCATGCTGGCCTTCATCTTCCCGCTGGCGGGTCGACTGTCGGACGCGATGCCGGCCTCGACCATGATCATCGGCGGCCTGGTCCTGTTCGCCGCCGGCTTCGCCTGGATGACGACCGCCGACATCGACACGACGTTCTGGACGCTGGTCTGCATGGTGATGCTGTCCCGGCTGGGACTGGGCTTCATCAACCCCAGCCTCAACGCCTCCTCGTTGAAGGCGCTGCCGGCCGACAAGGTGCGGCAGGGCTCGGGCGTCGCCAACTTCATGCGCCAGCTCGGTGGCGCCTTCGGCATCAACGGCATGGTCGCCTTCTTCGAGATCCGCACCCGCTTCCACGCCGATGCGCTCACGGCGACGCAGGACTGGGGCAATCGCACGACCGACCGCATGCTGACCCAGGTCGAGCACCTGATGCAGAAAAGCGGCCTGCCGTTCCAGCAGCAGAAGGCGGGCGCCCTCGAATACCTGGCCACGATGCTGCAAAGCAACGCGCAGATGATGGCGTTCTCCGATACGTTCATCGTCGTGGGCGTGGTGGCGCTTTTGGCCCTGTTCCCCGCGGCGATGCTGTCGCGGTCGCAGCGCCGGTCGCGCGGATGACTCACACGATGCGGCTCTTCTTGTCGCCCCAGTAACGGTCGCGCAGCAGGCGCTTGTAGAGTTTGCCGGTGGGCAGGCGCGGCAGCTCGTCCTCGAAATCGACGGAGCGCGGCACCTTCTGCCGGGCGAGATGCTGGCCGCAGAAGGCGATCAGCTCCTCGGCGGTGGCGCCCGTCTTCGGCACGCCCGGCATGAGCTGGACGACCGCCTTCACCTCCTCGCCGAGATCGGCGTTGGGGACGCCGAACACCGCCGCGTCGGCCACCTTGGGATGGGTGATCAGCAGGTTCTCGCATTCCTGCGGGTAGATGTTCACGCCGCCGGAGATGATCATGAAGGTCGCGCGGTCGGTCAGGTAGAGGTAGCCATCGGCATCGACATAGCCGACGTCGCCCACTGTGCTCATCGTACCGTCCTCGGAGCGCGCCTCGCGTGTCTTGGCGGGATCGTTGAAATACTCGAACGGCGTCGCGGTCTTGAACCACAGGGTCCCGGCCGTGCCGATGGGCAGCGGCTTCATGTCATCGTCGAGCACGTGCAGTTCGCCCAGGAGGACGCGTCCCACCGTGCCCTTGTGCGCCAGCCATTCCTGCGAGTTGCAGGCGGTGAAGCCCAGCCCTTCGGTGGCGCCGTAATATTCGTGGATGATCGGGCCCCACCAGCCGATCATCTGTTCCTTCACCTGGACCGGGCAGGGCGCCGCCGCATGGATGGCGATCTCCAGCGAACCGAGGTCGTACCGCTTCCGCGTCTCCTCCGGCAGCTTCAGCATCCGCGAGAACATCGTCGGCACGAGCTGGCTGTGCGTGACGCGATACTTCTCGATGAGCTGCAGGTAGTGCTCGGGGTCGAAGCGCTCCATGATGATCACGGTGCCGCCCGTGCGGATCGTGAGGTTCACCGCCGCCTGGGGCGCCGAATGGTAGAGCGGCGCCGGCGAGAGGTAGATCATGCCTTCGCGGTACTGCCAGAGCTTCAGCAGGAAGGAGAAGATCGGCAGGAGCTGCGACGGCGGCTGTTCGGCCAGCGGCCGTACGATCCCCTTCGGCCGTCCCGTGGTGCCGGACGAGTAGAGCATCGCGGTCCCGAGCGATTCGTCGGCGATCGGCGTCGCCGGCAGGCCGGTCGTCGCCTCCGCGAGATTGACGATCTTCGCGCCGCCGGCCGATCCGCCACCGGGCCCGTCGACGACGATGCAGAGCGAGATCCCCGGACACTGCGCCAGGGCCGCGAGGGCCACGTCCCGCTTGGCCTGCGAGGTGATGAGCACTTTTGAGGCGCTGTTGTTCAGGATGTAGGCAAGCTCGTCTGCCGTCAGGAACGAATTCACGCATGTGTAGTAGGTGCCGGCGCGCTCGCCGGCGGTACAGCACTCCACGTAGCGCGCGTTGTTTTCCATGAAGATCGAATAGTGGTCGAGCCGCTTCACGCCATGGGCGCGCAGCAGGTGCGCCAGCCGGTTGCTGCGCGCCTCCAGCTCGCCATAGGTCACGGTCTCGCCGCTGCCGGCCATGATCACCGCAGGATGGGACGCCTGCGTCGTCGCGTGTTTGCCCGGGTACATTTTGTTTCCTCCTCCCAAACTATAGACGGCGTACCGGGGCTGCGCCAAAGTCCGCGCATGCTCGATTCATCGCTCAAGTCCAAAATCATGGACGAAGTCGATCGCCGCTTCGACGATCAGACGAACGTAACAGCCGACCTGGTGCGGATTCCCTCGACCCGGTTCCAGGAAGCGCCGGCGCAGGACATGATGGCGCGCCTGTTCAAGGAGGACGGGCTCGGCATCGACCGCTGGCAGGTCAAGATCGACGACCTCAAGCACCTGCCGGGCTACTCGCCGCATTCGCTGGATTATGACGATGCCTGGAACGTGGTCGGCGCCTGGCGTCCGTCCAATCCCAAGGGCCGGTCGCTGATCCTCAACGGCCATATCGACGTGGTGCCCGAGGGGCCGCACGAGATGTGGACCCGCAATCCCTACGACGCCTACGTCAAGGACGGCTGGATGTACGGCCGCGGCTCGGGCGACATGAAGGCCGGGCTGATCCTCAACGTCTTCGCGCTGCGCGCGCTGCGGGCGCTGGGCTACATGCCGGCGGCCGACGTCTATCAGCAGTCGGTGGTCGAGGAGGAGTGCACGGGCAACGGCGCGCTCGCCTGTCTGCAGCGCGGCTATCGCGCCGAGGCCGCGCTGATCCCCGAGCCGTCGGGCTGCACGCTCACCGTGGCGCAGGTCGGCGTCATGTGGTTCCAGGTCAAGGTCACCGGCCACCCGGTCCATGTCTACAAGGCCGATGCCGGTTCGAACGCGATCGAGTCGGCCTTTCGTCTGATCCAGCAGCTGCGCGAGCTCGAGAAGAAGTGGAACGCACTGAAGGCGCACGACAAGCATTATTGCGACCATCACCATCCGGTGAACTTCAACGTCGGCAAGATCGCCGGTGGCGACTGGGCGAGTTCGGTGCCGTCCTGGTGCACCTTCGACATGCGCGTGGGCGTGCTGCCGACCCAGACGCTGAAGGAGTGCCGGCAGGAGGTCGAGGACACGATCCGCCAGGCCGCGGCCAACGATCCCTTCCTCGGCAACAACCTGCCGACCGTGAGCTGGGAAGGCTTCCAGGCCGAGCCCTACGTGCTCAAGAACCACGAGCATGTGCGCGACGTGCTGGCGGAGGCGCACAAGACGGTGTTCGGCGCCGAACTCGACGACCGGCGGACCACCGGCACGACCGATGCCCGCTTCTTCGGCCTCTATGCCGGCCTGCCGGCCCTGGTCTACGGGCCGCAGTCCGACGACGTCCACGGCTTCGACGAGCGGGTGAACCTGGAATCGATCCGCAAGATCACCCAGTCGACGGCGCTGTTCATTGCCGAATGGTGCGGCCTGCAGAAGGTCTAGCCATCAGGCCGTTGAACAAGTCGAAGTCATGGCGAATAAACGAAACGAACGAAATAAACGAAACAAATGAAACGAATGTCGCACCCCTGAATCCTGGGTCGCGGTGACCGTTGGCGCAACAATGTTGCTCGCCGGTGCTTGTGAAAGGCCTGTTTCAACAGCCTGCCAGAAGCCTTCGACCGACGGGACCTTCCGGCACGGGGCCGGTTGGCTTAAGGGACCGGCATGACGTCAGATCCTGCCGCGACCGGGACCATGCAAGCCTTCGTCTATCGCCGCTATGGCGGGCCCGACGTCGTCGAACTCAGCGAGGTGCCGAAGCCCGTGCCTCGGGACAACGAGGTGCTCGTCCGGATTCACGCAACGACCGTGACCTCGGGCGACTGGCGCGTGCGGACGATGTGCGTTCCGACCGGACTGGGAACCATTGCGCGCCTGGCTTTCGGGTTCACACGGCCGCGCCAACCCATCATGGGGTCCGAGATGGCAGGGACGATCGAGGCCGTCGGCAAGGACGTCACGCGGTTCCGGGTCGGCGACGAGGTGTTCGGCTTTCCCGGCGGCGCGATGGGATGCCATGCCCAGTATCGGGCGATGCCTGAAGACGGCCGGCTGGCACGGAAGCCTGCCAACCTGTCGTTCGAGGAAGCGGCTTCGCTGCCCTTCGGCGCGTCGACCTCCCTGCATTTCCTGCGCAAGGCGGCCATCAGGCCGGGCGACAAGGTCCTGGTGATCGGTGCATCCGGCGGCGTGGGGACCGCCATGGTGCAGCTCGCGAAGCATCGCGGCGCCGAGGTGACCGGCGTTACCAGCACGAACAACCTGGCGCTCGTCGCCTCGCTCGGCGCCGACAGAGTGATCGACTATACGAAGGACGACGTCACGGCGCGCCGCGAGACCTACGACATCGTCGTCGATCCGGTCGGCCGGACGCCGTTCGCGCGCTGCAAGCCCGTGCTCAAGGACAAGGGCAGGCTGCTCGCGGTGGCGGCGGGGATTCCGGAGATGCTGGCGACCCTGTGGGCGCCG
>CAIYWM010000113.1 GCA_903929895.1 uncultured Alphaproteobacteria bacterium | reverse complement strand
TTGTGGCCCTTGCGTCGCGCCAGTTCGAGGCATGACAGGAGATGGCCGAAATAGCTCGCGAGGCCCAGCATCTCGGCGACGCGGTTGGGCTCCTGGCCAGCGCTGTCGACCAGCATGACGATCGGCGTCTTCGGCGCGCGTTCGATGCACTCGATCACGTGCGCGGCGAGGCGCAGCGCGGCTGCATTGTCGATGTAGGTTCCGTCGCAGGTGCCGATGACGCAGACCTTCTCGCCGTCGACCGCGGCGTAGCCGGTGAGGACGGATTTTTCGATTGAGATGCCCTCGACGGTGGCGCCGAACATACGGGCCAGGACGGCACGGGCGGACGACTTCTTCGGTGTCGGTTTCTTCATGGCCTACTTCCCACGCTTGGCGAGCGCCGCGAATTCCGGCCCCGAAGCCAGCGACGCGGCTTCGATGTCGCGCACGCCCATGCCTTTCCAGACGGCGTTGGGGTCGCTCGTCGCGCCGAACTTCTTGAGCCGCTTTTCCAGCTCCTTCTGGCGCGTCTTGACAGCAGCGAGGCTGACGGTGCTCGACTTGCCGAGGAACTTCGAGATGCCGTCCCGCACGGCGTCGGCCGTGTCGTGCACGAGGGCATCGGCATCGCCCAGCAGGTACTTGGTCTTGCCGCCGCTCGTCTTCCAGACCAGGGCGCGGTTGGCCGAGTCGTAGGCCTTCTTGCCCATCCACTTCTCGATGACGATCGGACCGGAGATTCCCAGTCGTCCGTGCTCGGTCATGATGCGGAAATCGCAGCAGGTGGACAGGATGCCGATACCGCCAAAAGCACCGATGTCGGTGGCGATGACGGCGATGGTCGGGACCTTCAAGGCGCGGCACTCGAAGATCGCGCGCATCGTCTCGGCGATGGCGATCTCACCGGACGAGCCTTCGTGCAGGCGTACGCCACCGCTTTCGATGATCAGCACGCACGGCACCTTGTCGCGCGCAGCGGCCTTGAACAGGGCGGTGAGCTTGGCGCCGTGGATCTCGCCGACGGCGCCGCCGACGAACTGGCCGACCTGCGCCGCCAGATAGATCTTCTTGCCGCCGATCCGCGCGTGGCCGATCACCAGGCCGTCGTCGAACGAGACCGGAATGCCGAGCTGGGCGAGATAGGGGCTGGTGATCCGTTCCGGCGGTGGCAAGAGCTCAGAGAAGGTGCCCGCGTCGACAAGGGCAGCGACGCGCTGGCGTGCGGTCAGTTCGTGGAAAAGAATGGCGCCGGTCATTTGTCGCCCTTGGTGAGATGGTCATAGGCCTGGCGCAGGCGCAGATTGACGAGCACTGGCGGGGCGCCCTGGTCGTTGATCGTGACCTTTGTCCCGCCGGCCGGGTAATGGTGGGCGAAGTCGGCCAGCGCCGCGAGCCACGAGGCCTTGTAGCCGGGGATCGAGGTCTCGACGTGGCACTCCATTGCGTCGGAGGGCTTGCCGCCGCGCTCCAGCATCACTTCGAGATTGCCCGAGCCGACGACGCCGGCGAGCGCCCACGGCTTGGCGGTCTTAGACGGCAGCGGCTTGGACGGGAAAGCCTTGGTGAACTTTTCCATGCTGTGGTCCTACCAGTCGACGAATTGCGAGGGCGGGTCGTAGAGGCCCTGGGACCAGCGCACGAGACCCTTGATGTCCTGGGTGGCCAGCAGGCTGCGGCTCGCTTCCGACGGTCGGACGCCGACATCCTCGGGCAATTGGACGATGCCACGGGCACGCAGGTCCTCGGTCTCGCGCTTCTTGCGCTTGAGGCCGACCGGCGTGTAGCCGGCGACCGCGCGAATCGCCGCCTGGCGTTCGGCGACCGAGCGGCAGGCCGCGAGGTTCGCGATGCCTTCCTCGGTGACGATGTGCGTGACGTCGTCGCCATAGATCATCACAGGCGTGACGCCGTGCAGGGCCTTTCGGATGCTCGGGTCCGTGGCGTCGAGTTCCTCGACGAAGGTCGGCACGCGGCCGGCCTGGAAGGTCTCGACCATCTGGACGACGAGCTTGCGGCCGGGAGGCGAGCCGGGGCCGGGATTGGCTTCCGCGCCGGCCTTGAGCCAGGCCTTCGTCGGATGGCGCCGGCCGGTCGGCTGGCAACCCATGTTGGGTGCCCCGCCGAAGCCGGTGATGCGGTTCTTGGAGACGGTCGAGGAGTTGCCGTTGATGTCGATCTGCAGCGAGGCGCCAATGAACATGTCGATGGCGTAGTGACCGGCCAGCTGGCCCATCGCGCGGTTGGAATGGAAGCTGCCGTCGCGCCCGGTGAAGAACACGTCGGAGCGCGCGGCGGTATAACGCTCCATGCCGACTTCGCCACCGACCGCGAAGACGCTTTCGACCCAGCCCGACTCGATGGCCGGAATCAAGGTCGGCAGCGGGTTCACCATCCAGTACTTGCAGATCTTGCCCTTGAGACCGAGACGCTCGCCGTAGGTCGGCAGCAGCAGCTCGATGGCGGCCGTGTTGAAGCCGACGCCGTGGTTCAGCGACTGCACCTCGTACTTCTCGTAGATGCCGCGCAGGGCCACCATGGCCATCAGCACCTGGACGTCGGTGATGGCGGCCGGGTCGCGCGTGAACAACGCCTGCAGATGCATCGGGTAGGGGGCCTGGACGACGAGGTCGACCTGGTCCGCCGGAATGTCGATGCGTGGCAGCTTGTCGACGATCTCGTTGACCTGGGCGAACACGATGCCGTCGGAAAAGGCGGTCGGCTCGACGATCGCCGGGGTCTCTTCGGTGTTGGCGGCGAGGAAGAGGTTGCCCTTGCGATCGGCCTGGGCGGCCGCGATCAGCGCCACGCGCGGCGTCAGATCGATGTAATAGCGCGCATAGATCTCGTTGTAGGTGTGGATGGCCCCGACCGGGAACTTCTTCGCCTTCACGAGATCGGCGATCACGGTGCCCTGTGGTCCGGCGTAGCAGAAGTCGACCTGCTTGATCATGCCCTTCTTGAAGAGCTCGATATGGGCCGGCAGCGTGATGCAGGACATCACGAGGTGGATGTCGCGCAGATCCTTCTTGTCGAGGGAGGCCAGCTGATTGGCGAGAAAGTCTGCCTGCTTCTGGTTGTCGCCTTCGAGGCAGAGGATGTCGCCGGGTTCGATGATGCGACGCAGGACGTCCGGAACTTTCTCCGGGGCCACGAACTTGCCGCGAGCCAGCCTACCGACCCGCGCGATGCGTTCGGCCTTATTCTGGCGGCGCTTCGCCTTGTTTGCAGTGATCATGATATCTATTTCGTATATCCGTCGTTGCCGGTCAATGTGCTAGAGCGAAGCATGCTGATGTTTGAAATACCCTTCGGGACGACCGATTGGGAAAGCGTCGAGCGCACGGAGCATCCGGGCGAAACCGGCAAGGCGTTCTGGCGCACCAGGACGTTCAACAACATTCGTGTGCGGATGGTCGAATACACGCCGGGCTACCTCGCCGATCACTGGTGCCAGAAGGGCCACATTCTCCTGGTGCTGGAGGGAGAATTGTCGACCGAGCTGGCGGATGGCCGCACGGTCGTGCTGAAGCAGGGGCAGAGCTACCAGGTTGCCGACAATACGCTCGGCCATCGGTCGCGGACGGAATCGGGCGCCAAACTCTTCATAGTGGACTGACATGACGGACATGATCGGATTTATCGGCGTCGGCACCATGGGCGAACCGATGTGCCGCAATCTCGCGCGCAAGAGTGGCATGACCGTGCTCGCCGCCGATCGCGACACGGCGCCTCTCGAGAGGCTGGCGGTCGACGGCGTGAAGGCGGCGTCTGTCGACGAGATCGGCGAAAGCTGCCGCACCATCTTCCTGTCGCTGCCGGGCGGCAGGGAGGTCGAGGAAGTCTGCCTGG
>CAIYWM010000112.1 GCA_903929895.1 uncultured Alphaproteobacteria bacterium | reverse complement strand
GTGAGGATTCCGTTGGTAACGGCGCCCTGTTTCTTCAGGCTGCTGCGGGGCTCCGTCGTGTTGCGGTCGGCGAGGCGCACCGCCGCCGCGAGCGGGAAGACGAAGCCGAAATAGTAGCTGCCGCGCACGATCTCGAGGCCGGCGTCGCGCAGCGCGGCCTCGATCGCCGGCAGGCGGTAGCGGCGCTTGTGCTCCAGGAAGACGTCGTGGCCGCTCCACAGGAACTCGAAGGCGGGCACCGTCACCAGGAAATGTGCGCCGCTCGGCACCTTCTCCGCATAGTGGCGCACCAGCCAGCGATCGTCGTCGACATGCTCCAGCACGTCCATCATCAGCACGAGGTCGCAGTCGGTTGCTCCGATGTCGCGGCGATAGCGCACCGGTTTGCCGGCGACGTTGTCGTCGCGGTCTGCGGCATAGCCGATGTCGACGCAGAGCGCGCTCTCGGCCGGGGTTGCCTCGAGAAGATGGCGCGAGAAGAAACCCGAGCCTGCTCCGACGTCGAGCAGCCGCTTCGGGGCCAGCGAGCCGACGGCGCGACGCAGCGCAGCCGCCTTCGAGCGGTAGTACCAGTGGCTGCCGATGCCGGCGCCCAGGATGTCTTCTTCCTTCAGGTCCATCGACGGTCAGGTCTCCGGCGGCTTCGGAGGGGCATCCTCATAGACTCCCTCGATGACGTAGATCGGGCGAGCCTTCACCTCGACGAACAGACGGCCGAGATACTCGCCGATGATGCCCAGCGACAGGAGTTGGATGGCGCCCATCAGCAGGACCGCAATCAGCAGCGAGGCGTAGCCCGGCGTGTCGACGCCGAAGATCAACACGCGGGTGACGATGAACAGCGCATAGAGCACGGCCACCATCGCGATCACCAGGCCGACATAGAACCAGGCGCGCAGCGGAGCGGTCGAGAAGCTCACCACGCCGTCGATGGCGAAGTTCCACAGACGCCAGAAATTGAACTTGCTCGTGCCGGCGACGCGTTCGGGCCGCTCGTAGGGTACGCCGACCGAGTTGAAGCCGACCCAGGCGAACAGCCCCTTCATGAAGCGGTTGCGCTCGGGAAGCTGGCGCAGCACCTCGACCGCACGACGGTCGACCAGGCGGAAGTCCCCGACATTGGGCGGGATGCGCACCGGCGACATGGAGTTGAACACCCGGTAGAACCAGCCCGCCGAGACGCGTTTGGCCGGCGTGTCGGCGTGTCGCGCGGTACGGATGCCGTACACGATGTCGTAGCCTTCGCGCCAGCGCGCGATGAACGAGCCGATCAGCTCGGGCGGATCCTGCAGGTCTATGTCCATGGGGATCAGGATGTCGCCGCGGGCATGGTCGATGCCGGCGGTGAGGGCGGCCTCCTTGCCGAAGTTGCGCGACAGGTTGACGATGCGGAGACGCCGGTCGGCGCGGCAGCGATGGAACAGGCGCGCGAAGGTGCCGTCGAGCGAGCCGTCGTTCACGAAGACGACTTCAAAACGGACGCCGTCGCGCTCGAGCAGGGGCACCACGGTGGAGAGGAAGAGGTCGATCGTCTCTTCCTCGTTGAATACCGGCACGACCAGGGACAGGAGAGGATCGGCCGGGCGCCGCGCCCGCTGGGCGGCAAGCTGGTGTTCCAGCGCCGCATCCTTGTCGATCACGAAGGGGAAGGATTGCTCGGGCACGAGGGGCGCGGCGGCGTGAGCTAGGCCACCGTCTCGACGGTGCCATTGAGGTCCATGATGCCCAGCTCGACGATCAGCTGCGGCTGGCGCTTGTTGGCCTGGTCGCGGAAGGCGCGCAGCCCCTGGCTGAGCATCTCGGTCTCGAAGGCACGGTCGGTCTTGATCCGGTTGCCATAGGCGAGGGCAGCCGCCCCGCAGTCGCGATGGGCCATGCCGATCAGGCGCTTGACGTTGTGCAGCTGGACCGAGATGTCGAGATTGGCCTCCCAGGCGGCGCGCCATTCCTGGAAGATCGGGGCCACCGCGGCGATCGGCCCGCCGGCAATGTTGAACTGGCTGTATTTGTTCTGCCAGCCGCGCGAGGTCATGTACTTCCACGTGTCCGTGGTGAAGCGCGGGTCGATGCACTTCATCAGCATCGCCTCGTATCCCTCGTCGGCGGCCAGCGCGGGGCCGGCTGCCGCGACGGCGGCGGCGCCGAGACCGAAGCCGATCAGGTGTCGGCGCGAGAGGGCCGCGAGACAGCCGCAGCCGGCATGATGCGTATGGGTCATAGGAAAGTGGCCTTGCCCTGTTGTGCGAGACCGCCGTTGGGATCGGCGATCCAGGTTGTGATCGAGCCGTCCGCTTCGCGCCTTCCGTGAACGCCGAGAGCGGCGCCGCCGAACACCGGCGACAAGGCGCGGAACTCGAAACTCTTGACCACCTTACCCGGGTTGGAGCGCCGCGCCAGTTCGATCTGCAGCATGCCCATCAGCGGCCCGTGCACGATCAGACCGGGATAGCCTTCGACGCCCGTCACATAGGGGTGGTCGTAGTGGATGCGGTGGCCGTTGAAGGTGAGGGCGGAGAAGCGGAACAGCAGTACCGGGTCGGCCACGATCTTGCGCGTCCAGGTCGCATCGGCCGGCGCCGGCCGGGGCGGCTTGGGCGCCTCGCCCGGTTTCGCGGCCTCGCGGTAGACGATGTCGTGCTCCTCGACGAAGGAGGCGCCGCGGGGGCCGGAAATCGTGTGCTTCACGGTGACGAACACCATCGAGCCAGTCGAGCCGGTCTTGGGCTCGACCGACTTGATCTCGGAGAGCCGTCGAATGGTCTCGCCGACCCGGATCGGCTCGCCGTCGAAGGAGAAGCGGCTGCCGGCCCACATGCGGCGTGGCAGCGGCACCGGCGGCAGGAAGTCGCCGCGCTCGGCATGGCCGTCGGGGCCGATCTTCGACTGGGGTGCGATCTCGAGAAAATAGAGCCAGTGCCAGAGCGGCGGCAGGGGATCGCCGTTCCTCGGGTCGGGATCGTCCTTCTCGTCGAAGGTCGCGGACAGGGCGCGGACCGGGAAGGGGGCGGCGAGATCCTCCACCGACTGGGTCCGGCCGATCCAGTCCGTGAGTTTTTCCAGCGACATCTTGGGTTTCCTCTCTGCGGGGCGTGACACTGCCACTGCGAACGCAGGGTGGAAAGACGGTGTCGCGGTCGCTATATACCGCCCCGACGAGACATGCCCAACCGGAGCGGCCGATGACCACGTTCGACGATCGCGAGAAGGCCTTCGAGGCCAAGTACGAGCACGACCAGGACCTCAAGTTCAAGGTCAACGCGCGCCGCAACAAGCTACTTGGCCTGTGGGCGGCCGGCCTGCTGGGCAAGACCGGGGCCGACGCCGAGGCCTATGCCAAGGAAGTCGTGATGGCCGACTTCGAGAAGCCTGGCGATTCCGACGTAATGCACAAGCTGATGACCGACCTCGCCGCCGCCGGCAAGCCAATGGATGAGCATGCCATCCGCAAGCAGTCCGAGCACCTGTCCGATGACGCCAAAAAGCAGATCATGACGGAAGTCCGCTAACCGGACCTTTTCCGCCTGTGCTAGGCTGCCTCCCATAAGAAAAGTCTTAGGGAGGCACCTAATGCCGATCAATCGTCGCAAGATGTTTGCGTTTGCCGGCGCCGCTGTGGCGGCGCCCGCTTTGCTGCGTGAGGGTTATGCGCAGGCCGCCGAGGTCAACCTCAAGCTGCACCATTTCCTGCCGGCCGCCTCGAACATCCACCAGAAGTTCCTGACGCCGCTGGTGCGAAAGATCGAGGCCGAGTCCAACGGCCGCATCAAGATCACCATCTTCCCGGCGATGCAGCTGGGTGGGGCGCCGCCGCAGCTCTACGACCAGGCGCGCGACGGCGTGGCCGACATCGTCTGGACCTTGCCGGGCAACACGCCGGGGCGCTTCCCCGCCAGCGAGGCGATGGAACTGCCCTTCGTCGCCGACAAGCTCGGCATCGTGAACGCCCGGGCGTTCCAGGAATATGCCGACACCTACCTCAAGGACGAGTTCAGGGAAGTCCAACTCATCTGTGCCTGGGCCCACGATGCCGGGGTGATCCATGCCAACAGGCAGGTGAAGACGATGGAGGACCTCAAGGGGCTGAAGTTGCGCTTCCCGACGCGGCAGGCCGGCGAAGCGCTGAAGGCGCTGGGCGCCAGCCCGATCGGCATGCCGATCCCGCAGGTGCCCGAGAGCCTCGCGCAGAAGGTGATCGACGGCTGCGTCGTGCCATGGGAGGTCGTGCCCGCGATCAAGGTGCAGGAACTGCTGAAGTACCACGCCGGCATTCCGGGCTCGCCGACCCTCTACACGGCGACCTTCGTGCTCGCCATGAACAAGGGCAGTTACGACAAGATGCCGGCCGACCTGAAGAAGGTGGTCGACGCCAACTCGGGCATGCCGGCCGCCACCATGGCCGGAAAGACCTGGGACGATGCCGGCGCCGCGGTCCTCGAGATGGTCTCCAAGCGCAGCGGCAACGTCATCAGCGAAATCTCGGTCGACGAGGCGGGGCGCTGGCGCAAGACCACGCAGCCGGTGATCGACGCCTGGATCGGGTCGGTGAAGGACCGCAACCTCGACGGCGCGAAGCTCGTGGAGGCGGTCCGGACACTCGTCCAGAAGTACAAGGTATCCTGAGCCTTCATGGGCTGGATGCGGCTTGCCGAAAGGCTGGGTGCGGCGCTTGCCCTGGCGGGCGCCGTGCTGGCGCTGTTCATCGCCGGCCTCGTGACCTTAAGCGTTGGCCTGCGCTGGGCGACCTCCAGCGGCCTGCCGGGCGATTTCGAGATGGTGCAGATGGCGGTTGCGCTCGCGATCTTCTCCTTCCTGCCCTACACGCAGCTGCGGCGCGGCAACATGCTGGTCGACACGTTCACGCTCCGTCTGCCGCCGCGCGCGATCGTGGCGATCGATGCCTTCTGGGACCTGGTGTACGCCGCGGTCGCTGCACTGCTGGGCTGGCGATTGGCGGTGGGCGCGGCCGACGCCCTCAAGTCGCAGACCTCGACGATGGTGCTGGGCCTGCCGGTAGGCTGGGCGATCATGGCCTGCGCGGCGATGGCGGGCCTGCTGGCGCTGGCGGCGCTGGTAACGGCCGCCGGCCGGTTCGGCGCTGAACCGTGACGGGCCCCTCCGCCGCCGTCCTGGGCTTCGCCGTCATGCTGCTGCTGATGGCGATGCGCATGCCGATCGGCCTGTCGCTGCTGTTCGTGGGCGGCGCGGGCTATGCCTGGCTGGGCGGCTGGCCGACCTTCCTGAATTACATCAAGACGACGCCCTATCACGACTTCTCCAACTACACGCTCTCGGTCATCCCGCTCTTCATCCTGATGGGAGCCCTGGCCGAGAAGTCGGGCCTGTCGACGTCCCTCTTTCGCGCCGCATCGAGCCTGGCCGGCCACCGGCCCGGCGGACTGGCGATGGGCCTGATCGGCGCCTGCACGGCGTTCGGCGCGATCTGCGGCTCCTCCGTGGCCACCACCGCGACCTTCGCACGCGCCGCGCTGCCGGAGTTCGAGCGCTACCGCTACGATGCGGGCTTCGCGACCGGCGTAACCGCCGTCGGCGGCACGCTCGGCATTCTGATCCCGCCGTCGGTGATCCTTGTCGTCTACGGAATCTCGACCGAGCAGAACATCGCCAAGCTCTTCATGGCCGCCTTCATCCCGGGCTTCATGGCCGCGGTCTTCTACTGCGTTGTGATCGCGCTGGTCGTCCGGCGCCGGCCCGAACTGGGCCCGGCGCTGCCGCGCGTGCCGCTCGACCAACGCCTGCGCGACGTTGCCGCCGTCTGGCCGGCGATCCTGGTGGCGCTGGTGGTGCTGGGCGGCATCTACGGCGGCATCTTCTCGCCGACCGAGGGGGCCGCCGTCGGCGTTATCGCCATGTTGCTTGTGTCGGTCCTGGTGGGTGGCATGCGCTGGGCCGGCCTGAAGTCGGCGCTGCTGCAGACCGCCGAGACCGCCGGCATGATCTTCCTGATCCTGCTGGGCGCCGACGTGTTCAACGCTTTCCTTGCGCTGTCGCAGCTTCCGGTCGCCGCCGCCGAATGGATCGGCGGCTCGGGCTTCACGCCCTACGGCGTGATGGCGCTGATCCTGCTGTTCTACATCCTGCTGGGCGCGGTCATGGACGAGCTGGCCATGATCCTGCTCACGCTCCCGATCTTCTTCCCCATCGTGCAGGCGCTCGACTTCGGCATGCCGGCCGACGACGTGGCGATCTGGTTCGGCATCCTGGTGCTGATCGTGGTCGGCATTGGCCTGACCGCCCCGCCGATCGGCCTCAACGTCTTCGTGGTCTCGGCCATCGCCCGCCACGTGGCCCTGACGCGCATCTACCGCGCCGTTCTGCCCTTCATCGCCGCCGACATCATAAGGCTCGGCCTCGTGATGGCGTTTCCCGCACTCGCCCTCGCGACGGTGCGACTTTTGACGTGAGACGGCCGTCTACCCAAACACCCGCTTGAAGATCGTGTCGACGTGCCTAGTGTGATAACCGATGTCGAACAGAGCGATGAGTTCTTCATCGGCCAGGAACTCGCAGATCTCCCTGTCGGCGCGGCATAGGGCCAGCAGCGAGGCGTTGCCGCGCCAGGCGTCCATCGCGTTGCGCTGGACGGCGGCGTAGGAGGCCTCGCGGCTCATGCCTCTCTGCGTCAGCGCCAGCAGGATGCGTTGCGAGAAAACGAGACCACCCAGCGAATCGAGGTTGGCCTTCATGCGGCCGGCATGGACCACGAGCTGCTCGACGATGCCGGCCATGCGGTCCAGCGCGAAATCGAGCGTGCCGGTGGCATCCGGCGCGATGTAGCGCTCGGTCGAGGAGTGCGAGATGTCGCGCTCGTGCCACAGGGTCACGTTCTCCAGCGCCGGCATGACGGCCGAGCGGACCACGCGCGCCAGGCCGGTGACGTTCTCGCTCAGCACCGGGTTGCGCTTGTGCGGCATCGAGGACGAGCCCTTCTGGCCCGCCGAGAAGAACTCTTCGGCCTCGCGCACTTCGGTGCGCTGCAGGTGGCGGATCTCGGTGGCCAGGTTCTCGAGCGAGGAGGCGACGACGCCCAAAGTCGCGAAGAAGGCGGCATGGCGGTCGCGCGGGATCACCTGGGTCGAGACCGGCTCGACCGCGAGGCCGAGCTTCTTGGCCACATGCTCCTCGATCCGCGGATCGATATTGGCGAAGGTGCCGACAGGACCTGAGATGGCGCAGGTCGCGATCTCGTCGCGCGCCGCCAGCAGCCGCCGGCGGTTGCGCATGAAGGCCGCATAGTGGCCCGCGAGCTTCACGCCGAAGGTCGTAGGCTCGGCATGGATCCCGTGGCTGCGGCCGATCGTGAGCGTGTCCTTGTGCTCGAAGGCGCGCTTCTTCAAGGCCTCCAGCAGCCTGTCGACGTCGGCGAGCAGGATGTCGGCGGCCTGGGTGAGCTGCACGGCGAAGCCGGTGTCGAGCACGTCGGAGGAGGTCATCCCCTGATGTACGAAGCGCGAGTCCGGGCCGATGAACTCGCCCAGCCAGGTGAGGAATGCGATGACGTCGTGTCGGGTCACGTGCTCGATGGCGTCGATCTTCTCGACGCTGCCGGCCGGGTCGGCCTCGAGTGCTTCCATGGCCTTCCGGCCACCGTCCCGGATCGCCTGGGCGGACGCCCTGGGAATGATGCCCGCCTCGGCCATGGCGTCACACGCATGCGCCTCGATCTCGAACCAGATGCGGAAGCGGTTCTCGGGAGCCCAGATGGCGGCCATCTGCGGCCGTGAATAGCGCGGGATCATGGGCGGGCTTTTAGCGCCCGAAGGCCTCGGTCGCCATGTTAGAAGACGACGCATGGAACCGCTCGAGAACTGCCCCCGTGAGACCCTGGCCGCCATACGCGGGATACTGACCGACATCGACGATACCGTTTCCAGCGACGGGACCCTGACCGCCGAGGCCTATGGCGCGTTGCAGGCGCTGAAGAGGGCCGGTCTTCTGGTCGTGCCGGTCACCGGCCGGCCGGCCGGGTGGTGCGACCACATCGCCCGCTTCTGGCCGGTCGATGCCGTGGTCGGCGAGAACGGCGCCTTCTGGATGTGGCACGATCGCAGCCAGAAGCGCCTGCGCACCCGCTTCATCCAATCCGAGGCCGAGCGCGCGGAAGGCCGGCGGCGGCTGGACCTGGTGCGGGCCGAGATGTTGCAGAAAGTCCCCGGCGCCGGCATCGCCTCGGACCAGCCCTATCGCCTGGCCGACCTCGCCGTCGATTTCTGCGAGGACGTGCCGCCGCTGCCGCCCGCCGACATAAAGCGCATCGTGGCGGTCTTCGAGCGCCACGGCGCCAAGGCCAAGGTGAGCTCGATCCACGTCAACGGCTGGTTCGGCGACTATGACAAGCTCACGACCAGCCGGACGATGATGCAGGAGCTGTTCGGCATCGACCTCGCGACCGAGAAGGCGCGCTATGTGTTCTCGGGCGACTCGCCCAACGACGCGCCGATGTTCGGCTATTTCCCCAATGCCGTGGGCGTGGCCAACGTGGTCGACTTCGCCGAGCTGCTGGAGCACCGGCCGCGCTGGGTCACGAAATCACGCTCCGGCGCGGGCTTCGTCGAACTGGCTACGGCACTCCTGACGGCGCGCAGCTAGCTCAGCGCGAGGGCGGGGGCCCGATCAGCAGGGAGCCGTAGTGGGTGACGCTGTCGCCCTGGCTCCACACCCCTACGGGTCCGGGCTGCATCAGTGTGCGGTCGGTGACGTCGAACAGCTTCTTGCCGTCGAGCGCGATCTCGAAGCGGTCGCTGACCGCGATCACCCGGAGCGAATGCCACTGACCGAGCGTCACCGGCGCTTCCTTCATGCCGAGCTGGCTGCGCTTGCCCTTGTCCATGCGGTAGAGGCGGACCGAGTTGTCGCGGGCATTGGCGCGCACGACGTAATAGTCGTTGGCGCTCTGGGCACGGAACATGAAGCCGGCCACCTGGTCGCGCGAACCCGAGATCGGCTTGAAGCGCAGGGTGGCGTCGAAGTCGCGGCCCGAAGCCTGCTCGGAAATGCAGAGCGGGAAGCGCTGGTCGGTCGGGTCGGGCTCGCTCTCGACCAGGGCCCAGCCGTCCGGCCCGTCGGGATCGGCGACGGCGCGCCAGTCGGCCGGCCGGCCGATGCCGGTCTTGCCCTGGGTGCAGCCGACGCGGCCGTCGGGAGTCGTGAGCGGCACGACGAGTTGCGCCGAGGCCGGCAGGGCGATGAACAGGAGAGGGATGAGCAAAAGGAGGAAGCGCATCGGCGGAGAGTAGCAAAAAATGCGAGCTGCTTGACCGAAGATGCGGGAGGGAGGAGTTTACGCGCGGCCGTATTTCGGACGAAATCTTCAAGGGGGAAATTCATGCGTCTTTGCACCATCCTGAGCGGCGGCAAGCCCGCCGTCGGCGTCAAACTGGGCGACGGCAAGATCGTCGATCTCAGCAAGCAGATGCCGCGCGGACCGAAGTCGGTTGTCGAGATCCTGGCGGGCGGCAAGAAGCTCCAGCAGGCGGTGCTCAAGGCCTGTGCCAAGCCCAAGGCCGGCGCCACCGTGTCGGAGAAGTCGGCCAAGTACCTGACGCCGATCCCGGCGCCCGGCAAGATCCTCTGCATCGGTCTCAACTACCGCAAGCACGCCGAGGAGACCGGCAGCCCGATCCCGCAGTATCCGGTGGTGTTCACGCGCTTCAACAACACGCTGGTGCCGCACAATGGCAAGATGCTCTCGACGACGCATTCGAAGGAATTCGACTGGGAAGCCGAACTGACCATCGTGATCGGCAAGAAGTGCCGTAACGTGCCGAAGGAGAAGGCGCTCTCGGTGATCGCCGGTTACGCCTGCTTCAACGACGGCTCGATCCGCGACTGGCAGCGCAAGTCGGGCGGCCAGTTCACCCTGGGCAAGAACTTCG
>CAIYWM010000111.1 GCA_903929895.1 uncultured Alphaproteobacteria bacterium | reverse complement strand
TTCAGCCGCAGGCGGGCGGCAGTGTCCACGACGCCGCGAAGCGCCTTCCGCGTGTCCGCCCACTCGGCGGTGCTGGTAAGGGGGTTCCAGACATAGCCGTTGACGTGCAGATCGTCCGGGGGCAGCGGCGGCTGCACGCCCCTCCCACCACCAGAGCCGCCCGGCTCCATCCACAGCGCCCAGACCTTGCTGTCCTGGCGGGGCGGGTCGCTGAACACGACTCGCGAGCCGAGAATGTTGTAGTCGGTCCCGGCGTGCTGAATGATGCCGTCCACGCTGACGAGAAGCTCAACAGCACCGCCCATCGCGAGGGGCTGGCCATCGGCGCGGGCGAGGCTGAAGGTTTTCTGGACGCCGTCGATCCTGCCGGGAGCGCGGGTGATAGGGTCCAAGTCGATGTCAAGAAGCGCCCGGAAGTTGACGGTGCCGTTCGCCATCTTGGAAGGTGGCGTGAGAATGTCGATGGTGACAACTGCCGCCGCCGGGATGTTCTGGGTGAAGGAGACAGTGTTCTTGATGGGATCGACGGTGTAGTCGCTGCCGGGGAGAAGGCGCACGCCGTTCAGGAACACTTCCAGCGGCTCGGTGTCTACCTTGTCGAGGGTGAAGCTCTGGGTGTTCAAGTCTGCCGTCGAAAGGACGAAGTCCTTTTGGGCTGCGAGGGGCACGTAGTAGAGCGTCGTGGTGATGGCCTTCTGGGGTTGCCAGAATGCGCTCCAGCCGCTCCCGGTCCAGATGAAGGGCTGGGAGTTCGTGGAATTGTAATAAATGCTGCCGACGGCGATGGGCGGATTGGTGACGCTGGCGAGGGCCGTCGCGTGGTCGGGATGTACGCCGAGATAGAGGCTGGTGAGCATGCCGAAGGCGTTCTGCGCGCGATTAGCCCACCAGCGCGAGCTGAAATGATCTCCACTGACCGCGTTGTTCGGGAAGTAGCGAGGCGGAATAGAATCCGGCAAATAATCGGCCCAGGCCATCGCCATCTCGGCAGACATGCGGGCCTTGTTTGCGTCCTGGGTGGCGTGCGACTCGGAGTTGGCCGCGAAGGTCTGCGCGTTGACCGCAGCCGACGCAGCCGATGCGGCCAGGGCCGCCGCCGTCTGAGCATCCTGTCCAGACTGCGATGCCGCGCTGGCCGCTACGGCCGCATCGTTCGCCGCCTGGGCCACGCCGGCCAGGTAGGTCTGCGCATTCGTCGCGCTTGCCGCCGCCTGCGCGGCATACGAAATGCTGGCGTTGAGGCTCGCAGAAAGGTTCGGCGTGACACTGGCAATGATCTTGCCCAGCACATCCGGCGCGAGCGTCTCCAGGTGAACGGACTGATTGGCGAGCCTGCCGTCGTTTCGTTGGATGAGTGCCAGGCTGTCGATGATGGCGCCGCACGAGTCGAGCACCGTCTTGAAGCTGCGATCGAGCTCCGTGCCGTCGTGCGGCGTCGTGGGCTTGAGGACACTAAAGTCCCGGTAGCTGTACGTGGTCGACGGTTTGGTCGGGAAAGCCATGGGAACCCTATTCGTGGTTCCGCTGCCGACGCGGGCTATCTGGCGTTATGCTTCGTGAGGAATAACGCTATTCAGGGGCGTAGGCAAGCGCAATCAACCACCATTACGTAGCGTTACCCGCGTCCGCCCCCCTACGTCAACTTGGAAAACACC
>CAIYWM010000110.1 GCA_903929895.1 uncultured Alphaproteobacteria bacterium | reverse complement strand
GGACGTAGGTGATCACCTCGTCGCGGCGGTCCTGGCAGAAGTCGATGTCAAAGTCGGGCATGGACACGCGCTCGGGGTTCAGGAAGCGCTCGAACAGCAGGCCAAACCGCAAGGGATCGCAGTCAGTAATCAGCAAGGACCAGGCGACCAGCGACCCCGCGCCTGAACCACGCCCCGGGCCCACCGGGATGTCGTGGCGCTTGGCCCACTGGATGAAGTCGGCCACGATCAGGAAGTAGCCGGCGAACCCCATCTTCTCGATCATGTCGAGTTCGTAGGTCAGTCGCTCGCCGTAGCGTTCGAAGGCGATGTTCTCCGCCAGGCGGCCGAGCGCCCTCAGCTCCTCGAGGCCGGTCTTCGCGAGGTCGCGCAACGCCTCACCCTCGGTGCGACCCTCGAGCTTGGTGTACCGCGGCAGGATGGGTTTGCGCGGCGCCGGCATGTAGGCGCAGCGCTGGGCGATCACGAGGGTATTGTCGCAGGCCTCGGGAATGTCCGAGAACAGGCTGCGCATCTCCGCCGCCGACTTGAAGTAGTGCTCCGGCGTCAGGCGTCGGCGGTTGGGATCGTCGATATGCGCGCCCTGCTCGATGCAAAGCAGCACGTCGTGCGCCTCGTACATCGACTTCTTCGGGAAGTGCACGTCGTTGGTCGCGACCAGCGGCAGGTTTCGCTCATACGCGAGATCGACCAGCGGCCCTTCGATCCGGCGTTCCAGATCTTCGCCATGGCGTTGCAGCTCGAGATAGAGCCGGCCCTCGAACAGGCCCTGCAGGCGGTCGAGCATATGGGCCGCCGCCGGTGTCTGGCCGGCGGCCAGCAACCGGCCGATACCGCTGCCGACGCTGCCGGTCAGGGCGATGAGCCCCTCGGTGGATCCTTCGAGGTCCGCCAAGGGCAGTGCCGCGACCGAGCCGACCTTGAACTCGAGATGGGCGCGGCTCACCAGCCGCATCAGGTTGAGATAGCCCTGCTCGCTCTGCACCAGCACGGTCAGCCAATCGATGGCCGGGACCTTGCTCGCCGTGGCGATGCCCCCCTCTTCCTCGCGCCGGATCCCGAGGTCGCAGCCCACGATCGGCTGGATGCCGCCCTTGGAGGCGTATTGCGAGAATTCGAGCGCGCCGAACAGGTTGTTGCGGTCAGTGACGGCGACCGCCGGCATCTCCGCCTCCTTGGCCAGCGAGACGACCTTGTCGATCTTGTTCGCGCCTTCGGTGAGCGAATAGGCGGAACGAACTTTCAGATGGATGAAATCAGCGATGGCCACGGACCATCATCGCGCCGCGGCCTGTGGACTGTCAGGCATCGAGCACACCATCTTTCAGCCGCACGGTGCGATCCATGCGGGCCGCCAGCTCGGGATTGTGGGTGGCGACCAGGGCCGCCATGCCGGTCTCCCGCACCAGCGCCAGCAATTGCTGGAACACTGTTTCGGCCGTGGTGGAGTCGAGATTGCCGGTGGGCTCGTCGGCCAGCAGGACGCGCGGGGCGTTGGCAACGGCCCGCGCGATTGCCACGCGCTGCTGTTCTCCGCCCGACAGGCGCCCCGGACGGTGGTCCAGCCGGTCGCCCAACCCGACCATGCCGAGAAGGTCGGCTGCCCGCTTGCGGGCCGACCCGCGTGTGACGCCGTTCAGCATCTGAGGCAACATTACGTTCTCGACGGCTGAGAATTCCGGCAGCAGGTGATGGTACTGGTAGACGAAGCCCAGGAAATTGCGACGCAGGCCGGTGCGGTCCTTGTCGGCCATCCGGACCGTCGGCTTGCCGTCGACCACCACCTCGCCCTCGTTGGGCCGTTCGAGAAGGCCCGCGATGTGCAGGAGGGTCGACTTGCCGCTGCCGGACTGGCCAACCATGGCCACGATCTCGCCGGGGTGCAGGTCGACCGAGACGCCGCGCAGCACGTCGAGCCGACGGTCGCCCTGGACGAAGGTGCGGCGGATTCCCTGCAGAGACAGCGGTTGGGTGGTGTCACTCATGTCGCAGTCCTTCGACCGGTTCGACCCGGGTGGCGCGCCACGCCGGATAGGCCGCCGCGACGAGCGAGAGCACGATCGCAACGGCGATGATGAAAGCCACCTCGACCGGATCCACCCGCACGGGCATCGAGGTGATGAAGTCGACTTCCGCCCCCGCCGTGCCGGCGCCGCCGGTGACGTAAGCCAGGGCGCGACCGATCGCGGGCATGTTGGCGCAGAGCAGCAGGCCCAGCGCCGCTCCGATCGCCGTGCCGGCGACGCCGACGGCGGCGGCCGCCATGAAGAAGGCGCGTACGATCGTGCCGGGCGCGGCGCCCATGGTCCGCAGGATCGCGATGCTGCCGCGCTTCACCCGCACAAGCATGGTGAAGCTCGCGACCACGTTCATGGCGGCCACGACCACGATCAGCGTCAGGATGATGAACATCATCACCCGCTCGACCTGCAGGGCCCCGACGAAGCGTGCATTGAGGCCGAGCCAGTGCGATACGCGGAGGTCATCGCGGCTGAGCGACCGGCGCAGCTCCTGCGCCACCCTCGGCGCAGCCTGCGGATCCTTCAGGAACAGGTCGATCGAGCTCACGGTCTCCTTGCCGTATTCGAGATCCTCCTGCAGCCCCCCCAGCGGAATGAACACGAGGGTGCTGTCGAACTCGTAGCGGCGGCTCAGGAAGGTGGCGAGGATCTCATAGTCGCTATAGCGCGGCGCGATCGTGCCGCCCTCGTTCAGCTGGTGGGTCACCACGGTCAGCGGCTCGCCGACCCTCACCTGCATCTGCTGGCGCAGCCGTTCGCCGATCACCAGGCCAGGCTTGGTGCCGAACTCCGCCAGATCGCCGAATATGATGTTCTTCGAAACGATCTCCCGGTTCAGGAGATCTTCCCGCCGCACGCCACGAAGCTGGGCGCCG
>CAIYWM010000109.1 GCA_903929895.1 uncultured Alphaproteobacteria bacterium | reverse complement strand
GCATCCAGGTATGGCTCTGCCGGCCGGGCTTGGCTGCACCGTGGCGCTGGAACTCGCAGTTCGCCGTGCCGAAATCGCGGCCGTAGGTCACGATCCAGAGCTTCAGCAGGTCTCGGTTGGGCACGAACTGCGGATTGCGGCCCGAGCGGAAGGCGGCGATCTGGTCGTGGCCGTAGAGCTGCTCGCCGACGCCATAGCGCAGCGTGTGGGGGCTCTTCCAGAAGAGCTCGTCCAGGACCGCGACGTCGTTGCTGTTCAGTGCCGCCTCGTAGCGGTTGAACGCGGCCGTCACTTCCGCGACGACTTCGGGAATGTTGATTTCCATTTCGTCTCCTCAGGCGGGCGGCGCAGCGGCCACGCCGAGCTTCTGCAGGTGGGCGGCGACGCGCAGCGCCGCCTGTTCGTTGTAGGGCTTGGCGATGAGCTGCACGCCGATCGGCAGGCCGCCCGGCCGCTGCAGCGGCGCCACGGCGACCGGCAGACCGATGAAGGAGATCGGCTGGGTGAAGACGCCGAGATTGGCGCGCACCGGCAGTTCGATGCCGCCCAGGGTCATCATGGTCTGTCCGAGCTTCGGCGCGGTACAGGGCGTGGCCGGCGCCAGGATCACATCGACCTCCTCGAACAGCTTGAGCACACGGGCGCGATACTGGCGGCGGAAACGCTGCGCCTTCACGTACCAGGCGCCGGGCAGCAGGGCGCCCGCCATGAAGCGCTCGCGCGTGTCGGGATCGAAATCCTGCGGTCGCGTGCGCAGCCGCGGCAGATGGAGCTGCGCGCCTTCGATCGCGGTGATGACATAGGCCGCCGCACGCGCCGCGGCCGCCTGCGGCAGCACGACGGTCTTCTTGGCGCCCAGCACCCTGGCCACGGTCGCCACGGCCTCGAACGCCTCGGGCTCGCCGCCCTTGGCGAAATAGTCGCCGGCTATGGCAATGCGCAGCCCGTCGACGCCTTCGACCAGCCGCGGCAGGGTCGGATCGGCCGGCCGGTCGGTGCAGACAGGGTCGTCCGAATCCCAGCCCTGCATGGCATCGAAGGAGAGCGCCAGGTCTTCCGCCGAACGAGCGATCGGACCGAGATGGTCGAAGGAATCGACGAAGGGGAACGATCCGGCGCGGCTCAGCCGTCCATAGGTCGGCTTCAGCCCGAACAGGCCGCAGAGCGAGGACGGAACCCGGATCGAGCCGTTGGTGTCGGAGCCCAGTGCCAGGGGGACTTCCCCGGCCGCTACCGCCGCGCCCGAGCCGCCGGAAGATCCTCCTGACATGCGCGTAGGATCGTGTGGATTGCGCGACGGCCCGTAGTGGGCGTTCTCGCCGGTGAAATCGTAGGCGTATTCGCCCATGTTGAGGCCGCCGACCAGGATCGCGCCGGCCGCTTCGAGCTTGCGCACCAGCGCGCCGTCGCGTTCCGCCTTGGGGCCGTCGACGTTGATCTTGGAGCCCGCCCGCGTCGGCAGGCCAGCAATGTCGAACAGGTTCTTCACCGCGAAGGGCACGCCGATCAACGGCCCGCGATGCAGGCCGGCGTCGATCTCCGCCGCCCGCTTGCGGGCGCGCGCCGCGACCACGTCGGTGAAAGCATTGATCGTGGGCTCGGCCGCTTCGATGCGCTTCAGGGTGGCGTCGATCACGGCAGCGGCCTTGACCTTGCCGCTCATCACGGCGCCCGCGATCTCCGTCGCAGTCGCGGCCTTCGATGTGGGATCGCTCATGGCCGGAACACCGGAGCCGACATCAGCTCGTCCTCGAGTTCCAGCTCGAGCAGCGGCCGCGCGATCATCAGGGAGCGCTCGACGTTCAGGATCACGTTGGGCAGATACTCGGGCGCAATCGTGAGGCCTGCGGTTTTCGCGCCCTCCTCGACCATGCGCGCCACGTCACGCTTCTCTTCGGCCATGCGCTTCCTTCTTTCATTCAATCGGGACGACGGTCTTCAGACGCCATGGAGATCGCGGCGCATGAGCCGGTAGCTCGCGCCCAGTTCGCGTCCAAGCTGCCGAAGAATCCGCAGGATTGCCAGCCCGGCCGCCGTGTCATGCGCGCCACGCTTCATGGCACACCCTCGCTCTCCCGTTTCCCGCTAGGCCGAGGAGGCAAGGACCGTGCCAATGCCTGCGCGAATCTGGAGGCTGCAATTGGTGTGGCGCTTGTCTACAACCGGCCCATGACAGCCTTTCTCGACCTCGGGGTTCACGCGCTGCTCGGCGCCTATCGCGCCGGCACGCTCGACGTGCGTCAGACCATCGGCGAGGTGCTGAAGCGCATCGCAAACGCGGGCGACGACAAGGTCTGGATCTCGCGGGCGTCCGACGCCGATCTCCGGGCGCAG
>CAIYWM010000108.1 GCA_903929895.1 uncultured Alphaproteobacteria bacterium | reverse complement strand
GAGCTTGGCCAGGCTCATCACCTGGAAGCCGCCGGAATCCGTGAGGATCGGCCCCGGCCAGTTCATGAACTTGTGCAGGCCGCCCAGCGCTGCGACGCGCTCCGCGCCCGGCCGCAGCATCAGGTGGAAGGTGTTGCCCAGCACGATCTCCGCGCCGGTCTCGGCGACGGATTGTGGCAGCATCGCCTTCACCGTGCCCGCCGTACCGACCGGCATGAAGGCCGGGGTCTCGATGGTTCCGTGCGCGGTCGTGATGCGGCCGCGGCGGGCCGCGCCGTCGCTGCCCAGCAGCTCGTAGGAAAGGCTCATCGGCGCAACAGACAACAATCGCCGTAGGAATAGAAGCGGTATCGCGCTGCGACAGCGTGCTCGTAGGCCTGCTTCATGCGCTCCAGCCCGGCGAAGGCGGAGACCAGCATGAACAGGGTCGAGCGTGGCAGGTGGAAGTTCGTCAGCAGCAGGTCGACGGCGCGGAAGCGGAAGCCCGGTGTGATGAAAATGTCGGTCTCGCCGCTCCACGGCCTGATCGCGCCGTCATGCTCGCGTGCCACGGTTTCGAGCAGTCGCAGCGAGGTCGTGCCGATCGAGACGATGCGGCCGCCCAGGATGCGCGTCGCCTCGACGGCGCGCGCGGTCGCCTCGGAAACCTCGCCCCACTCGGCATGCATCGTATGGGCGTCGGTGTCGTCGACCCTCACCGGCTGGAAGGTGCCCGCGCCGACATGCAGCGTGACGCCGGCCGTGGTGATGCCGCTGTCGGCGAGGGCCGCCATCAGTTCCGGTGTGAAATGGAGCCCGGCGGTGGGGGCGGCGACGGAGCCGTCGTGCCTGGCAAACAGAGTCTGGTAATCCTTGCGGTCCTGCGCGTCGGCGGTGCCGCCGCGAATGTAGGGAGGGAGAGGTACCGTACCCTCCTGCTCGAGTGCCGTGAGAAAGGCGTGACCCTCCTGGTCGAAGGCCAGCACCAGCGAGCCGTCCTCCTCCTTGGACTCGACGCGGGCACGGAGGTCCGAGAAGACCAGCGTATCGCCCGGCCGCAGCCGCTTTCCCGGGCGCGCGAAGGCCCGCCAGCGCCGGTGGCCGAGGTCGCGGATCAGCAGCGCCTCGACCGCCACGTCCTGGCGGATGCCCTGGCCCGGCCGCATGCCCCTCAGGCGCGCGGGGATGACCCTGGTGTCGTTGAAGACCAGCAGGTCGCCGCGCCGCAGCAGGCCGGGCAGGGACCGCACGGTGCGGTCGTGCAGGGTCTCGCCGGTGACGTCGAGCAGGCGCGCGGAGTCGCGCGGGGAGACGGGCCGCTGGGCGATCAGATCGTCCGGCAGCGCAAAATCGAAAAGGTCGACGCGCATCGAGTGACTGTCTGGCCTTCGTCAGGTCTGACCGATGTCCATGACCACGCCGTCTGAATCGTCGGCGGGCGGCAGGGTGTTCAGGTCGGCCAGGGCCACGAATCGATGGACGCCGTCGACCACGACGCGCTTCACGCGCGCGCGAGTCTCGAGGCAATGCAGGTGCGCCAGCGTCTCGCCGAAGGCGAAGACGATCTGGTTGTTGTCGAGGTGGCGCGGGAACAGCACCGGGACCATGTCCCAGGCGGTCGCGCCCGTCGCGCCCCTGCGGGCGATCGCCAGTTCCATGTCGTTCAGTCGTGCATCGTGATGGGCCACGAGCTGGTCGAGGCGCGTGTGCAGGCCGATGAAGGGAAAGCCGTGGCTCGGCAGGACCAGCGCGTCGGCCGGCAGGCGGCGGAAGCGCGAGAAGCCATCGAGGAACCAGGTCAGCG
>CAIYWM010000107.1 GCA_903929895.1 uncultured Alphaproteobacteria bacterium | reverse complement strand
GGGGCACCTACCCCGCCGCCGACGCCATTGCCGATGCGGTCGGGCGGGCGCGTGCCGCCGGCAAGCCCGTCATCGTCTCGATGGGTGACGTGGCGGCCTCTGGTGGCTATCTGGCCGCCGTGCGCGGTGACGTGATCGTCGCCCAGCCGACGACCATCACCGCCTCGATCGGCGTCTTCAGCATCTGGCCCATGGCACAGGAGCTGCTGACCTCGCTCGGCGTCAACGTCGAGCGCGTCTCGGTCGGCCGCAACGCCGGCATGCACTCGACCTTCCAGCCACCGACGCCGGCCCAGCGCGCCGCGGTCAACCGCGAGCTCGACATCATCTACGCGGCCTTCACGACCCAGGTCGCCGAGTCCCGCAACCTCGACGCCAACCGCATCGACGCCGCCGCCCGCGGCCGGGTCTTCAGCGGCATCGACGCCAGGCAAGCCGGCCTGGTGGACGAACTCGGCGGCCTGCAGCTCGCCCTCAACATCGCCAAGGCCAAGGCCGGCATCGGCGAGGGCCGCAAGGTCGAGATCCGCCGCTATCCCGACGAAGCGGACCGCTTGCAGCGCCTCATCGATCGAGTGTTCAAGCTGGCGGGCGTCACGGCCTCGCCGAACATGGCGATACCGCGCGAGGTCCGCGAGGCCCTGGCAAAGTTCGGCGTGGCGACGCGCCCGGGCAATGTCCGCCTGCCGCCCCTGCCGCCGCTCTGGCGTTAGCTGGAAGGGGTTTCCAAGCTGCAGTGATTCCGTCGTCTCGACCGAAGCGCCGCAGGCGCGTAGCGGAGAGACGTTCTCTCTACGAATAGCCGGCGCATCGTGGAGAGAAGGTCTCTCCGTTACGCCTCGCTGCGCGAAGCTCCGGTCGAGACGACGGGTTTACCAATTGTGCTCAACGCCGTTCAAATTATCGCCGCTCCTCAAGGAGCGCGACGATGGCCTGCCACATCTTCCAGGCATTGGCGACGTTCACGACAGTGAACTCGACATGGCCGATATCGTCGATCAGGAACAGCGAGACACGCGCCTTCGACGCCGCCACGGCGAGGTCCTGGCTCTCACTGTAGGGCACCATGGGATCGGTGCGGCCATGCACCAGGATGAGATGGCCGCGCAACTTCGAGAGATCGTGGAAAGCGAGATTGAGGCCATCGATCTCGCGGCGCACGCTCTCGGGGAGTTCCTCGATCAGGCGATTGACGGCGTCGGGATCGCGATTGTCGACCAGCGCCAGCACCGCGCGGCCCTGCGGTCCCAGCATCGCGGCCTCTCGCGATATGTCGGCGTCGCGGTCCTGGAAGCGGCGTAGCGCGATCTGTTCCAGCAGGCGTGCGTCCGCCGGATCGTCGAGCCGGCCGGCATTGGCGCGCAGGATGGCCCAGCGGCCGTAGGCGTTCGGCTCGACCCGGAACTCCCGGCTGTCGCCTCTCGGCCGGAAGACGCCCGTGGTGACGAAGCGAATGGTCGTGTAGGCGTCGCGGTAGCCGCCGATGGCGACGACAAAGGCGATACGCGGGGCGAGATCGTCCTCGATCGCGGCAATGATGGCGGGCGCAGCAGCGTAGGAAATGGCGGCGACGCCGAGCGGCAGATCGGGCAGGCGCCTGTTCAGTTGCCGCAGGGCATCGGCCACCCGGTCGCCGTCGGCGCGGGACAGGACGAGCTGGCGCACCTCGGGGAGCTCCGGCACCAGCACGACAAAACCCACACGCGCGAGGCTGCGGGCAAAGGCCTGCAGCCTCGGCTCGTCGCGTCCCAGCACGGCCGCGCCCGGCACGAGGACCATCGCGGCGCGCGCCTGGCTCGCCGGCAGATAGAGATCGCCCTCCCCGCCGTCCCAGCGCATCGGCTGTTCGCCGGGCGGCGCGGTCACGTCCTGCAACCAGGTCGGCGCACCACCCGCCGCGATGTCCCACATCACCAGCGTGGCTTCCGCCCAGACCATCGGGCGTCCGAAGAAAAGCAACAGACCGAGGCCGGCCAGAAGCGCGACCAGGATCCGGCGCAGGACCTTCATGCGCCGAGGCGCACGCTCGCCAAAGTGTCCAGCGTGTCGCCCGTCCGCCGCAACAGCGCCAGCTCCTCGATCCGTCCGGTCATCGGCAGGTTCTGGCGCCCGACGATGCGCGCCACCTGCTCGGCCTCGGCAGCGCTGCGGAACCGGCCAAGCGTGATGTGCGGCTCGAACGGCTCGTTCGCCGGATCTGGATTCAGGGCGTCATAAAGCGCCGACAGCTCGGCCGCACCGTCCGACGGTTCGGCATAGAGATAGAGGTCGGAGCGCGCGATGCGTTCGATCAGGAACCAGAAGGGCCGTTGCGTGACGCCCTGCAGCGTCGTGCGCAGCTCTTCCTCGCGTTCGGCCACAGCGCCGAACACGAGGGTGAAGTGCGGGCCGATCAGATTGGCTTCCTGCGGATGGTACTGCGCCCGCAGGCGGCGCAGCGCCGTGTCGTCGGCCTCGCCGAGCACCGGCCAGGCCACGACGTAGAGCATCTCAGCTGTAGCTCTTGGCCATGCCCAGCGCCGGATCCATCACCGCGCCATAGGGCGGGAACGGATAGCGCAGGCCATTCTTGCCGAGATGGCCCATGCCCTCGACCGCGCGCAGCAGCTCGTCCGGCGGACAGGCCATCAGCAGCTCGTCGTCGGCCACGCCGCCGTAACGGCGCTCGGCGAAGCAGGGCAGCGACAGCGAGGTCTGGCGCGTGGCCAGCGCCCGGCCCCACGAATCGGCGCAGGCGCTCTCGCCCGTCACCGTGAAGTCGTAGCGGCGGTAGCGGTGATACTGCAGCCCGTTGATGAAATAGATCATCTGGCCGGGCGTGCCGTAGAACAGGCAGATGTCCGGCGGATCGAGGCGCGCCGAGCGCAGCGGCGACACGACGAGGCCGTTGTACTTGCCGTCCGGCACGCGCGGCATCTGGGCTTGATGAGCCGCGGACGCTTCCTTGTTGCCGAACCAGACGCCGTTCATGTGGTCGCCCGAGAGGAAGCCCTCTCCCGGATGGTTGAGGCCGACGACGCCACCGCAATTGCCGCCGCGCGTATTGTCGACGGTGATGCCCAGGGTGAAGCCGTACCAGCGCGACTGCGTCACCATCTGGCACATGGTGAACTTGAAGCCCTCGGTCGGCTTGCGCAAACCCTTGATCTTGTCCATCTCGGCCGGGTCCTCGAACAGGCGCATGCCGATCGGCTGGGTGCGGATGCGCAGCAGTTCGATCAGCTTGTTGCTGGCTTCGGCCAGCATGGCGCCAGTGATGGTCTCGGGCGGCGTCCAAGGGGCGGTCTTGTAGCCCGGCGGCAGCGTCTGGACGTTCATTGTTGTTTCCTCCGTGTCTGGCTAGGTGAGGTTCAACCCACCGTCGGCGATGACGATCTCTCCGGTAACGTAGTCGTTGGCGCAGAGGGCGGCCACCAGATCGGCGATGTCCTCCGGTTTCGCAGGTCGCTTCATCGGCGACCTGGTCTTCCAGGTCTCCAGCATGTCGGGCCAGTTCGCCGTCATCGGCGTCTCGACCAGGCCCGGCGCCACGGCATTGACGCGGATGTCCGGCCCCAGCGACAGCGCCAGCAGCTTGGTCACGTGATGCAGCGCCGCCTTGGAGGCCGCGTAGGGGATCGACGAACCCTTGGGCCGCGAGCCGGCATGCGTGCCGATGTTGACGATGCTGGCCGTGCGGCCGCTCGTTGCGGACTGCCGCAATGCAGGCTCGGCCTCCGCCGTCAGTACGAAGGGGGCGATCAGGTTCACGTCGAGCATCTGACGCCACAGCGCCGGCGTCGCGGCCTTGAGGTCCGTGTGCGGAATGCGGATCGAGAGGCCGGCATTGTTGATCAGCACGTCGAGCCGGCCATGCGCCTCCAGTACCGATGCAACGAGCCCCCGCGCGGCGGACTCGTCACCGAGATCGGCCTGATGGTAGCTGGCCTTGCACAGTTCCTTCGCCATCGCGCGCCCGACTTCAGCCGAGCTGCGGGAATGAAGCGCTACGGTGTAGCCATCGTGCGCCAGACGGCGCGCAATGGCGGCACCGATCCCGGAGGTCGAGCCGGTGACGAGGGCGACGCGCTCAGACACAGGACTTCAACGCTCCCAGCGTTTCGTCGGGACGCTCCACCATCATGAAGTGCCCGCAATCGGGAATGGTCACGGCCGTCGACCCGGCGATGGCGGCGACCAGCGACCTGGCCTTGGCGGCGGGCGTCATGAGATCGCCGTCGCCCAGCACGAACACGGTCGGGCACCTCACGGCTGCCGCCCGCGCCGGCGCGTCCTTGTAGGCATTGCAGGCCGCGAGATCGGTGTGGATCACGTCCGGCCTGTTGCCCGCAAGCACGGCCAGCGACTCACGCCGCAGCCACAGGCCGGGTGAGACCATGCCACCCTTGTGCAACGCCGTGCCCATGCCCCAGAAGGTCATGAGGTCCTGCACCTTTTCTGTGTTGGCCTTGGCCGACTCCAGCATCTCGGGATGCACCGGCATCTCCGAGGCGACGCCGCACAGGCCGAGTGCCCGCACCTTGTCGCCGTGGCGTGCCGCGCAGTCGAGGGCGACCAGCGCGCCCATCGAATGGCCGACGAGAGCCGCCTCTTTCAGACCCGCCGCCTCGATCAGCCGGGCCGTCCAGTCGGCCATCGCCGGGATACTGTCGAGTGCCGGGCCATCGGACCAGCCATGCGCCGGGAAATCCACGGCCAGGACGGCCCGGCCATGATGGGCGAACCAGCGTGTCTGCAGGCGCCACGCCGTGCGATCGAAGCCCGCGCCATGAAGGAAGACGATGGCGGGTTTGCCTGCATCGAAATCGGTG
>CAIYWM010000106.1 GCA_903929895.1 uncultured Alphaproteobacteria bacterium | reverse complement strand
CGATGCAGGGCAGTCCCGCGGGCGCCCTCGCCGGCCGCGCCATAGGCGACGTGCAGCGGCAGCAGATGCTCGTCGGTCGGGTGGGATTCCCGGGCATAGGGCGCGCGCGCGCGGTAGTCGGCGAGCGACGCCTCGTCGCCCTTCCCGAGCGTGTCGGCCAGCCAGTCGTCGAAGGCTTGTGCCCAGGGCTCGGGCTCCGAGGCGTCCTCGCTGCGGATCAGCGCGCGCAGATTGTGGATGGCGCTGCCGCTGCCCATCACCCGCACGCCCTCATCGCGCAAGGAGCCGAGCTTGCGGCCGAGCGCAATGTGATGCGCGGGGCTTAGCGCCGGCTGCACCGAGAGCTGGAAGATCGGAATGTCGGCCTCGGGCCAGGCCAGCATCGCCGGCACCCAGGCGCCATGATCGAGGCCGCGGTGATGGTCGTGTGCGGCGCCCGTGAGCTTGGCCACCTTCTCGGCGAGCGCCGGCGCGCCGGGCGCGGCATAGCGCAGCTTGTAGAGCGCGTCGGGGAAGCCGTAGAAATCGTGGATCGTGTCGGGCTTGCGGACGATCGACACGGCCGGCACGTCGGTGTCCCAGTGCGCCGACACCGCGATGATGGCGGTCGGGCGCGGAATTTGCTGGCCCAGGCCGGCCAGAAAGGTCCGCGCCGGCGCGTTGCCGAGGATCAGCGTCGGCGCTCCATGGGACACGAAGATGGTCGGCATCGACATTGCTTTATTCCTCGTCCGGCTCGTGGCAGCTTGTGTGAAGTTGGGTGTTGGAAAAGGGAACAGGTAAATCATGCACGTTATGCGGAGATTGCGACAGGTCGCAGCCTGTCTCGCCTTGTCGACGGCCGCGGCGGCGGTTGCGCCCCCGGCGTCGGCGCAGACCCTGAAGATGGTCGCCCATTCCGATCTGAAGGTCCTGGACCCGATCTGGACGACCGCCTTCATCACCCGAAACCACGGCTACATGATCTACGACACCCTGTTCGCCCAGGATGCCGATGCGCGCATCCAGCCGCAGATGGTCGACAAGTACGAGACCTCGGCCGACAAGCTGACCTGGACCTTCACGCTGCGCGACGGCCTCGAATGGCATGACGGCAAGCCCGTCACCGCCGAGGATTGCGTCGCCTCGATCAAGCGCTGGGGCGCCCGCGACGCCCTCGGCCAGGAGATGATGGCGGCGGTCGGCACGATGAAGGCGATCGATGCCAAGACCTTCCAGATCGTACTCAAGGAGCCGTTCGGCCTCGTCCTCGACGCGCTGGGCAAGCCGTCCTCCACCGTGCCTTTCATGATGCCGAAGAAGGTCGCCGAGACCGACCCGATCAAGCAGATCGACGACTACACCGGCTCCGGCCCGTTCATCTTCAAGAAGGACGAGTGGAAGCCCGGCGAGAAGGTCGTCTACGTCAAGAACACCAAGTACAAGCCGCGCGCCGAGCCGCCCTCGATGCTGGCCGGCGGCAAGGTGGTGAAGATCGATCGCCTCGAATGGCTGGCGATCTCCGACCCGAGTACGGCGGTCAATGCCCTTGTCCAGGGCGAGATCGACCTGATCGAGATTCCGGTGCCCGATCTCTTCCCGCTGCTG
>CAIYWM010000105.1 GCA_903929895.1 uncultured Alphaproteobacteria bacterium | reverse complement strand
CGGGGCAGCCCGCGCGCCTTGAACATCGCGCCTTCGAGATTGCCGCCCCTGGCCATGTGACCCGACACGAGATGCAGCTGGTCGGCGTGCCGCTGCAGCGAACGCACGAGCTGGACCGGATTGCCGCCCTCCGCGAAGACGCGGTCGAGGGCGCGATCGAGGGCCACGAGTTCGCCATCGAGGGTCGCGGCGATCACGTCGTCGATTCCGATGGAGGCCGTGTCGCCCAGCACGGCCATGGCATCTTCCAGCGTGACGGACTTGCCGGCGTCGGTGCCCTTGTAGAGCAGCAGCTTGTCGATCTCGCCGCGTGTCTGGCCACGATCGCCGCCCAGCCGCTCCACGATCCATTCCAGCGCATCGGGCTCGACGTTCATTCCCTGCGCGCGCGCGGCACTCTCGACCAGGCCTTCGAGCGCCGACTCGTTGTCCATGTAGCAGGGCAAGGCGGCCAGGGTGGCCTCGGTCTCGGCCAGGGTGCGCAGGTTGGAGCGCGGCGTGAGGTTGCCGGCCTCGACGATGATCAGGGCGTCGCCGGCGACCGCCTCGACGAGGTTCTCAAGCGCGGCGACGGATTCCTCGCCGGCCGGGCGAACCCGGATCACGCGGCGGCCGCCCATCATCGACAGGGCGCCGAACTCGTCGGCCAGTCGGGCCGGGTCCTGCTTCAGCGAATCGCCCGCGATGTCGACGACCCGGAACGGATCCTTGAGGTCCTCGCAGATCGATTTGGCCAGGGCTACGGCGCGCTCGGCGACCAGCCCGTCGTCGTTGCCGTAGATCACGACGCCCCGGACCCTGGGATCCGGTTTCTTCAGGAAGGCTTCGACCTGGCGCGCTTCGATCTTCACCGGGCTTCCATAGCACGACCGGCGCTTGGCGGCGTTCAGCTCTTGTCGGCGGGCGGCTCTGCTGCCCCGTCCGTCGGGGCGTCGCCGCCCTCTTCAGCCTTGGCGCGCTCGCGTGCAGCGCGCTTGGCTTCAGCCTTCTCGGCAACCTTGATGGCCTTCAAGCGCTCGCGTTCGCGACGCTCGAAATCGTAGTTCGGCTTGCGTGCCATGTTTCTGGCCCTTCCTGGCTCTGCGGCCCTACACCACGACGTTTACGATACGATTCGGCACGACGATCACCCGCTTGGGTGTCTTGCCGTCGAGGCCACGGACGAGTTCGGGGAGCGCCAGCGCAGCGGCTTCCGCCACGTCCTTGGGCGCATCCTTGGCAAGCGCGAGGGTGCCGCGCAACTTGCCGTTCAGTTGTACCGCAACGGTGACGGTATCGTCGACCAGCAGCGCGTCCTCGGGCAATGGCCACGGCGCATCGGCCAGCAGGCTCCTGTGGCCGAGCGAATGCCACAGTTCCTCGGCAAGATGCGGCGTCATCGGGCCGATCAGGCGCACGAAGATCTCCAGCGCCTCGCGCAGCGCCCACTTCGTGCTGTCGTCCCTGGCCTCGACCGAGTCGATCGTGTTGGCGAACTCGTAGAGCCGCGCCACCGCCTTGTTGAAATGGAAGGCCTCGATGTCGGCCGAGAGACCGGCGATCGACTTGTGTGCGGCGCGGCGGAGCGCGATGGCCGCGTCCGAGAAGGTCGCGGGCCTGGCGGTGCCGATCGCCGGAAGCGTCTCGATCGCCTGGGAGGCGATGCGGAACAGGCGCTGCTGGAAGCGCCAGGCGCCGGTGACGCCGGCCTCGGTCCATTCGAGGTCGCGCTCTGGCGGGCTGTCGGACAGCATGAACCAGCGCGCGGTGTCGGCGCCGTAGTCGCGGATGATCTCGTCCGGGTCGACGACGTTCTTCTTCGACTTGGACATCTTCTCCGAGCGGCCGACCTCGACAGGGGTCTTGTCGGAGAGGCGCACGACCTTGCCGCCGTCGCGTTCGATTTCCTCGGGCGTCAGCCAGGTGCCGTCGCTTGCGCGATAGGTCTCGTGGCAGACCATGCCCTGGGTGAAGAGGCCGTCGAACGGCTCGTCGCGGCTGGTCATCTGGACCTCGCGCATGGCGCGCGTCCAGAAACGCGAATAGAGCAGGTGCAGGATCGCATGCTCGACGCCGCCGATATACTGGTCGACCGGCATCCAATAGTGGTTCTCGTCGCGATCGAACGGCGCGGTCTCGAGATGCGGCGAGGTGAACCGGTCGAAGTACCAGCTCGAATCGATGAAGGTGTCGAACGTGTCGGTCTCGCGACGCGCGGGCTTGCCGCAGGTCGGGCACGGGACATGTTTCCACGTCGGATGGCGGTCGAGCGGGTTGCCGGGACGATCGAAGGTCACGTCGTCGGGCAGCTGCACCGGCAGGTCCTTGTCCGGCACCGGCACGACGCCGCAGCTCTCGCAATGGATCGCCGGGATCGGGCAGCCCCAATACCGCTGGCGCGAAACCAGCCAGTCGCGCAGGCGATACTGCGTCGTGCCCTTGCCGACGCCCATCTCCTCGAGGCGCGCGATCACCTTGGCCTTCGCTTCCTCGACGCCCAGCCCGTCGAGGAACCCGGAGTTCACGATGAGGCCGTCCTCGACATAGGGCGCGGCGGCGATGTCGAGTTTCTTGCCGTCGGCCGGCGCCACGACCTGCAGGATCGGCAGGCCGTACTTGGTCGCGAACTCATGGTCGCGCTCGTCGTGGCCGGGGCAGCCGAAGATCGCGCCCGTGCCGTATTCCATCAGCACGAAGTTGGCGGCGAACACCGGAACCGTCTTGCCCGGGATCAGCGGATGCTTCGCCAGCAGCGGCAGCTTGTAGCCCTGCTTCTCGGCGGTCTCGACCTCGGCCGCGGCGGT
>CAIYWM010000104.1 GCA_903929895.1 uncultured Alphaproteobacteria bacterium | reverse complement strand
TGGCGGCCGAGGGCCGCGGCGGCATGCTCACCCTGCCGGCCGACATCCCGGCCGTGACCTCGCAGGAGATCAGCCTGGTGCTGGGTGCCCACCTGCCCGGCCCGGCCTTCACGATCTCCCCGGCGCACGACCATCTGGGCTCGAACCTGGTGATCTGCTCGCCGGCCGACGCGGTGCCGCTGCGCTTCGGCGACAACAGCTACTACCCGCACCTCGACGCGGCCCGGCGCTGCGGCATCGAGCCGACGGTGATGCACCAGCCGGGCATCGCCCTGGACATCGACCACCCCGCCGACCTCACGACGTTCCTCGCCCTGCCGTCGTCGCGCGGTACCCGCACGCGGGCGCTGCTCGAGGACATGAAGGTGCCGGGGTTGCTCGCCTGACGGCTAGACCGTCGCCCGCTTGCGCGGCGCCGTCTGAACGATCGGCGCCAGCTCGGGCGCGTTGAACGAGGCGGCGCGGCGGTCGGCCGGAACCTCGCCATAGGCGGTGGTGCGTTGCCGCGGCACGCGGCCGATCGAGCGGATCAGGTGCTCCATCTCCTCCGGCGGGAATTCCTGGCCGTGCTGCGTGCCGGCGGCGCGCGAGATGCTCTCGTTCATCAGCGTGCCGCCGAGGTCGTTGGCGCCGGCCTGCAGGGCCAGCGCCGCGCCGGCCGGACCCATCTTGACCCACGAGGTCTGGATGTTGGAGATCAGCGGATTGAGCACCAGCCGCGCCACCGAATGCATGATCACCGCTTCGCGGAAGGTCGGGCCGCGCCGCGCCAGGCCCTGGCGGTACATCGGCGCCTCCATATGCACGAAGGGCAGCGGCACGAACTCCGTGAAACCGCCGGTCTCGGCCTGCAAGTCCCGCAACGCCAGCAGGTGGCGCGCCCAGTTGAGCGGCGCCTCGACATGGCCGTACATGATGGTCGAGGTCGTGCGCAGCCCCTGGCCGTGCGCGGCGCGCTGCACGTCAAGCCACTGCCGGGTGTCGATCTTGTCGGGACAGATGATCGCCCGCACCTCGTCGTCGAGGATCTCGGCCGCCGTGCCCGGCAGCGTGCCCAGGCCAGCGTCCTTCAGGCGCTTCAGGAACTCCGGCAGCGACGCCTGCATGGTCATCGCGCCCTGCGTCACCTCAAGCGGCGAGAAGGCGTGGATATGCATCTCGGGCACCGCCTGCTTGATCGCCCGGCAAATCGCCTCGTAGGTCTCGCCCGTGTAGTCGGGATGGATGCCGCCCTGAAGGCAGACCTCGGTAGCACCGCGGTCCCACGCCTCGCGGGCCCGTCGCGCCACTTCCTCGAGCGCGAGGTCGTACGGCTTGCCGCGCAGATCCTCGTGCGTGCCGCCCTGGGAGAAGGCGCAGAACTTGCAGCGGAAGTAGCAGATGTTGGTGTAGTTGATGTTGCGGTTGACGACATAGCGCACGACGTCGCCGCTGACCGCGGCGCGCAGCCGGTCGGCGGCGCTGGTGACGTGGGCGTAGTCGGCATCGCGTGCCGCGAACAGCCGCTCGATCGCGCCGGTGTCCATGCGCTCGCCCGCCGTCGCGCGCTCGACGAGGCGCGCCAGCCCGGCATCGACCTCGGACAGCATCGGCCGCGGCGCGCGCGGCGGCTCGGTGTTGCCGGGCGCCCAGTCGTCGTCGCGCGCCAGGCCCTCGGCGTCAGACAGCCGCCGCACACGCGTCGCCACCTCGGGCGCCAGCCACTCGGCCGCCGCCTTCACGTAGGACGAATAGACCGCCAGGCGGTTGACCAGCACCTTGCCCATCTCGGCGCTGCGCCGCGCCAGTTCCTCGACCGCCGGCCACGGCGCTTCGGGATTGACGTGGTCGGGCGTCACCGGCGACACGCCGCCCCAGTCGTTGAGACCGGCCTCGACCAGTCGCTGATAGACGCCCGGCGACAGATTCGGCGGCGCCTGGATGCTCATCGCGGGACCCAGAATCAACCGTGCCTGCGCGATGGTCCAGCACAGCTCGTCGAGGTCGGGTTCGGCGGCGCCGGCCAGCCTGGTGTCGGACTTGGCGCGGAAGTTCTGAACGATCACTTCCTGGATGTGGCCGTAGCGCGCATGCAGGTCGCGGATGGCGCGCAGCGCGTCGAGCCGCTCGGCCCGCGTCTCGCCGATGCCGATCAGGATTCCGGTGGTGAACGGCACCTTGAGCTCGCCGGCCAGCCGCAGGGTCTCGAGGCGCACCGCCGGCGCCTTGTCGGGCGAGCCGTAGTGGACGCCGCCCTTCTCGCACAGCCGCTCGCTGGTCGATTCCAGCATGATACCCTGGCTGGCCGTCACCGCGCGCAACGCCGCGATCTCATCGCGCGTCATGACGCCGGGGTTGGCGTGCGGCAGCAGGCTGGTCTCGCGCAGCACCAGCGCGCACATGGCGACGAGGTACTCGATGGTCGTGGCGTACCCCAGCGCGGCCAGGGCCTCGCGCGCCGCAGCGTAGCGCAGCTCCGGCTTGTCGCCCAGCGTGAACAGCGCCTCGGTGCAGCCGGCCGCCTCGCCGGCGCGGGCGATCGCCAGCACCTCGTCGGGGGTCAGATAAGGCGCGTGACCCGCGGTCGGCGCCTCGGCGAAAGCGCAGTAGTGGCAGACATCACGGCACAGCCGGGTCAGCGGGATGAAGACTTTGCGCGAGTAGGAAATCAGCCGGCCGTGACCTTCGTCGCGCAGCCGCGCGGCTTCTGCCATCAGCCTGGGAAGTTCCGACATTAGACCCTCGAACAACGCATCAAGGCCAACGATAGCGGCAATCGCCGCGCGCCGCATCGTGTACTATGCCCCCGCCATTCTTCAGGGGGAAACCAGACATGCAGATCGGCTTCAATGCGCCAACCGCCGGCCCGATGTCGGCAACCGACCAGATGGTGCGGCTGGTCGTCGAGGCTGAGGCCATGGGCTTCGACTACGCGACCTTCAGCGACCATGTCGTCATTCCGACCGACATCACGGCTAAATATCCCTACAGCTCGAGCGGTGAATTCCCGGCCGGCGCACGCGCCGAGCGGCACGAGCAGTTGATCCAGATGGCGTTCGTGGCCGGCAAGACCCGCCGGCTCCGCCTGGTGTCGTCGGTGATGGTGGTGCCTCACCGGCCGGCCGTACTGACGGCCAAGATGCTGTCCTCGATCGACGTCCTGTCGGGCGGCCGGCTGGTGCTGGGCATCGGCGCCGGCTGGCTGAAGGAGGAGTTTGAGGCGATCGACGCGCCGGATTTCGCCGCCCGGGGCACGGTCACCGACGAGTACCTGCTGGCCTTCAAGGAACTGTGGACCAACCCCAGGCCGCGCTTCGCCGGCCGGCACGTGCGCTTCGACAACATCCTGCTCGACCCCAAGCCAGTGCAGAAGCCGCATCCGCCGATCTGGGTCGGCGGCGAGAGCGGGCCAGCATTGCGCCGCACGGCGCGGCTGGGCGATGCCTGGTACCCGATCGGCACCAACCCGGCCAACCCGCTCGACAGCGTCAAGCGCTTCGCCACGCAGGTCGCCCGGCTGCGCGCGCTGGGGGCCAAGGAGGGCCGCCCGGCCGGCGCGGTCGGGCTGGCGCTGCGCGTCACGGTGTTCGGAGAGGGCGCGCCGGCCAAGGCCGACGACGGCGAGCGGCAGCTGTTCTCTGGCCAGCCCGCCGAGATCGCCGCCGACATCCGCACCCTGCGCGATCTCGGCGTCGGCCATCTCGACTTCGGCTTCGCCGGCGGCTCGGTCGACGAAATGCTGGGCGAGATGCAGCGTTTCCGCCGCGAAGTGCTGCCGAAGATCTAGGACAGAGCGCCGATCAGCGTCGCCCAGCGGTCGAGCAGCGGCAGGATGACGTCCGCCTTGGCCGAGTCGAGGCTGACGATCACCCGGTCGACGCCGGCGTCGCGGTCGCGCTTCAGAGAGTCGAGGTCCTCGCGCGCCTCCCAGATCGACACCGGCAGCGGCGCGAGAGCGGCGTCGCAGCACATGTCGCGGAACTGCGGCAGCACCTCGCGCACCTCGCGGCGGCGCAACGGCATCCAGGCGTTGCCGTAGCGGATGGCGCGGCGGGCCCCCCACGGGAAGGCGCCGCCGACCAGGATCGGCGGATGCGGCTTCTGCACCGGCTTGGGCCAAGCCATGACGGGATCGAAGGCGACCATCTCGCCGTGGTACTCGGCCGTCGACTTCGTCCAGAGCGCCTTCATCGCCTCGATGCGCTCGCGCACCAGCTTATGGCGCGTCGTGAAGACCGTGCCGTGGTTCTCCATCTCGTCCTGGTTCCAGCCGTTGCCGACGCCGAACAGGAAGCGGCCGCCCGACAGCAGGTCGAGCGAAGCCACCGCCTTGGCGGTCTGGATCGGATCGCGCTGGTTCACGAGGCAGACGCCGGTGCCTATCTTCAGCGTCGTGGTCGCCGCCGCCGCTGCAGTCAGGGTCACGAACGGGTCCATGGCGTCGTAGTACTTCTTGGGCAGGTCGCCGCCGCCCGGGAACGGCGTCTTGCGGCTGAGCGGTATGTGCGAGTGCTCGGGCGCCCATACCGAGTCGAACCCCCGCTCTTCGAGCGCCCGCGCCAGTTCGCCCGGCATCATCGAGTAGTCGGTGAAAAACATCGCCGCGCCGATCTTCATGACGTCCCTCTTTTCGGCCACCGCGCCGACACCTGCGGCAGCACTTCGTCGATCAACCGCCGCGTCTGGGCGATCACGGTCTCGCCGTCCGGCCCCACCGGCCGCAGGATGAACTTCTCGACGCCGACGGCGACGTACTCGGCGATGCGCGACACGATGGTCGCGGCATCGCCGACCGCGAAGTAGTTCGTCGGATCGCGGCCCGTCCGCCTGGCGTAGGCGGCCATGGCGCCGCTCACCACGGCGCTTTCCCTGTCGCCGAAGCAGAATGGGAAGGCGGCGCCGTAATGGTCGTCGTCGATGGTGCGGCCGATCTCGGCGGCGGCGGCCTTGATGGCGGCGACGAGGCGGCCGGCATCGGCCGGCAGCTCGGCGCCGGCCTGCCAGCCGGTGCCGTAGCGGGCCGTGCGCCGGATCGCCGCCTCGGTGCCGCCGCCGATCCACATCGGCAGATCGTCGCGCGTCGGCCGGGGCGAGATCGAGGCGTCGCGCAACCGGAAGTGCCGGCCCTCGAAGGTGACGCCGTCCTCGCGCCACAGGCGGCCGATGATCTCCAGCGCCTCGTCGGTGCGCCGCCCACGCGTCTTGGTATCGATGCCCAGCGCCTGCCATTCCGGTCCCTGCGGGCTGCCGATTCCGAAGCCGGGCAGCAGGCGACCCTCCGACAGCACGTCGATAGTGGCGCATTGCTTGGCCAACAGCACCGGATCGCGCAGCCCCAGGGACACCACGTTCATGCCGAAACGCAGGCGCCGCGTCCGCCCGGCCAGCGCGCCCATCGTCGCCAGGCACTCGAGGATCGGCTGGCGACTGACCAGACGATCGGTCTGCCACAGAGAATCGACGCCGCCGGCCTCGCAGAGATCGACCCAGCGCCAATAGTCGCCGGCCCCGGCGAACGGAAACTCCATCAGCCCGAGGCCGATGGCGACGGTCACGCGGCGGCGGCCTTGACGAGCGGCGCCACCCGGTCGAGGTAGGCTAGGATGTCGTCGCGGCTCTTGTCCGGCACCGCCAGCAGTGCGCTGTGGATGCCGGCCCGGGCGTAACCCTCGAGCGTCGCCGCATCGTTGGGCGCGCCGAACACGGTGACGCTGAGCGTCTTCGGATCGCGTCCCT
>CAIYWM010000103.1 GCA_903929895.1 uncultured Alphaproteobacteria bacterium | reverse complement strand
TGTCCGACATCTTCGACGGCTTTCGCGAGAACCCCGATCTCTGGGTCGCAATCATCACCGGCGCGGGCGACAAAGCGTTCAGCGCCGGCAACGATCTGAAGTACCATGCCGACTACAGGAAGAAGACAGGCAAGTTACCGGTTCATCCGCCTCGCAGGATGGGCGGCTTGGCCAGCCGCTTCGATCTCGAAAAGCCGGTGATTGCGGCGGTGAACGGCGTCGCCATGGGCGGCGGCTTCGAGATTGCGCTTGCCTGCGACATCATCGTCGCTTCCGACAAAGCCACCTTCGCGCTGCCGGAGCCGAAAGTTGGTCTGGCTGCCGGTTCGGGAGGTATGCAACGGCTCTCGCGGATGATCCCGCTCAAGAAGGCAATGGGCATGCTTCTAACTGGACGCCACGTCTCGGCGCAGGAAGGCTTCGAGTTGGGCTTCGTCACCGAAGTGGTCCCGAATCATGAGCTGATGAATGCGGCCAGGCGGTGGGCCCGCGATATCCTCGCGTGCTCGCCGATGTCGGTGCGTGCGACCAAGCAGGTCGTGATGCGCTCGCTGGACGCCCCCGCCCTTGAGACCGCGATGCACAATCTCGACTATCCGGCCTTCGTCGCGATGACCAAGAGCGAGGACACGGTCGAAGGTCCGCGCGCCTTCGCCGAGAAGCGTAAGCCGGACTGGAAATGCCGGTAGCAGCGGTCGTCTGTTCGGCCCATCGCATCTGACGGCGTGGGTCTACCCAGAGGTCAGTCGGCGCATAGGCGTGACTCCGCTGCGGTGGTGGCTCATGTGGTCTTCAGTGTGCCGGCGATTTCGATCACTTCGCGGGTGCGGACCACTCTCTTGCCCCACACACGGTCGAACTCCGCGATCAGGGCGGCGAGTGCAGGTGAAGTTTGGATGGCGTCGGCCTCGGCCAGGTTCGTGAACTCGTAGAACGCAAAGTGGACGAGCGGGTTGGTTTGGCTCCAGCCGCGCCATGCCCGCTGTGCCTTGAAGGCCTTCAGTGCATCGGGAAGATGCTCGGTCTCGTACCAATGGTCGAACTTGTTGCGATCAACAATGTCGACCAGGGTGGCGCGGACGATCAGTTGGCAGGCTTGCAGAGAAGAGGATGTCATGGTCAGGCGAGCCCGATACGTTGACGAAAGGATTCGTCGCGCATCGAGACGTCCTGGCCAATCAGATCATCGCAATTGCCGGCGCAGAGATAGACCAGGCCACGCACCGCATGGTCGACCGGCGAGAGTTCGGAGCGCGGGATTCTGCTGATCGCGTTGATACCGGAGGCGCGAATCCTGACCTGCATCTCGGTATCGATCGTACCCGGCGAGAATCCGTAAACGCGTAGATTGCGGCCCGCCGTTTCGAGCGCGATGGCGCGGGTGAGCATGGCAAGTCCGGCCTTGCCCGAGCAATACGCACTCCAGCCCTCGAGCGGGCGGTGTGCAGCGCCAGAAGAGACGTTGACGATTGTGCCGCTGCGGCCGGCGAGCATACCGCCCAGCACGGCGCGCACTACATGGTACGCGCCGACCAGGTTGATCCGAATGTTGTCGGCCCAGATGGTGGGGTCAGACGCTGCAATCTCAGCAATCGGCTCGATGATGCCGGCATTGTTCACCAGCAAGTCGAGGCCGCCCAAGCTCTGGCGGGTCACAGCGACGGCACGTTCTACCGCTGCGTAATCGCCGACATCGCAAGCAAGCGACTCCGCGCGCCCGCCGGCACGGACGATATCTTTCGCGACGCCTGCAACGGCAGCGCCATCGCGTGCCAGCAACATCACGCCGGCGCCTTGCGCAGCCATGGTGCGGGCTGTGCTTTCCCCCAGTCCACGGCTCGCGCCGGTGATCAACGCTACCTTGCCGCTTAGATCGCCCATAAGTGCCTGCTGTCCAGTTAGCTGTTACGAATCAAGTCTATTTGGAAGGCAGCTGCCTGTCCTTGCCCAAAAATCGATGCGGCCCTGACATCGGTGTGCCGATGAAGGCCACGGTCGGTGATGTTCGGTGATCAGAGCGCGCGCCGCTCTCTTGCGATGCGGACTCTGGCGTTCTGCCACGGCGATCGCGGCGCGGTGACGACCTGCTCGATAGCCATCGCCTCGACACGATCGCAGAAGGTGGGCCCATATGAAGCGTCGCGGTCGCGCAGCAGAAACCGAGGGACGGTGTCGCAGGGGAAGGCCTCGGTGATCTGGCGCGCTAGTCAGGCCTGAGTGGGATTCGGGATGACATCGAAGCGGATGACTTTTCTTCGCTCGTGGCCGAGGCCGGCCAGGGCGTTGCCGGTGCAGGACGGTCACCTGATGTCGCAAGGCGACGAGTTCGAGTTCCAAGGTTAGGCGACTGCGAACCCGGAACGCGAGCAGGGAACCGAGGGCGGACAGAAGCGTGAGCGTGCCAATGACGGTATGGCTGGGGCGCCGAAAACTCCATGCTTTCTTGGCTTTTTAGAGCCTTGGGTAGGCACACCTGCCCGAGGCGGTTGCGCAGGGGTCGCTGACCAGCCTGCGAGAGAAGCTGATCAAGATCGGTGCCAAGGGCGTGCGCCACGCCCGCTACGCCGTCTTCCAGATGGCCGAAGTCGCGGTGCCGGGAGAACTGTTCGAGAAAACATTGCGGCTGATCGACGGGCTGCGACGACGACCGGCTCCAGCGTAAGACCGCACCAATGCGTCGTCACCACGGGAGGAGTGCGTCCGAATGACGAGGCAAAGGGCCAAATCGATGGATCAAAGGTCGTTCTGGGCGCGCGCATGGCGGAAGCGGTGGTGGAAACTGTCTCGGCCGCTGACGGTTTCCTCGAAACCCGGCCGATGCCGGCGTTCGCACCGTCCCTTGGGTCAATCAGGTGAATGTCGGCCAAGTAGACCCGATCCGCATCAATCTATCTGACGACGGACACGAGGGAGGCCGCTACACTCCGATCGCCGAGACAATGCCATAAGGAGCAGTACGAACGACATCCCGGGATGAATCCATCGCTGAGAAGGGCGGCCTCTTCACGATCAGCGGACGGCAGTGGCTCATCCTGCTGATGGTCCAACTCGCCAACATGCTGTTCGGCATGACCATTACGCTGGCCAATCTGGTGCTGCCGCAGATGCGCGGCAACCTGTCGGCGACGCAGGAAGAGATCTCCTGGGTCATCACGCTCAACTTGGTCGCGACCGCCATCGCCACGCCGATGACGGGCTGGCTGTCGAGCCGGCTGGGCTGGCGCAACCTGATGTTCTTTACGGTGCTCGGTTTCACGACCACCTCCGTGCTGTGCGGCGTGGCCAACAGCCTGGAGAGCCTGATTCTGGCCCGTGTGGCGCAGGGGGCGTTCGGCGCGCCAATCATGCCGCTCGGCCAGGCCATCCTGTTGGCGACCTTCCCGAAGCATCTTCAGCCCGCCGCTCTCGTGATGTGGGGCATCGGCGCGGTGTTCGGTCCCGTGGCCGGCCCCATCCTGGGCAGCATCGTGACGGAAGCCTACGACTGGCGCGCAGCCTTCTTCATGATCGTCCCGCCCGGGATCTGCGCGCTGATCTGCATATGGTTCGCGCTCCGCGACCACACGGCGCGCGCGACCGTGAAATTTGACTGGATCGGCTTCATCGCCCTCTCCGTGGCGATGGCGGCCGCGCAGCTGATCCTCGACCGCGGCCACCGGCTGGACTGGTTCGAATCGACGGAGATCATGCTGTTGGCCTTCACGGGCGCGCTGGCACTCTGGATCTTCGTCATGCACTGTCTGACGGTGCCGGCGCCATTCCTCAATCCGCGCCTGCTGCTCGACCGCAACTTCTCCATCGGGATCCTGCTCGCCTTTGTGATGGGCATGCTGAACTTCGTCAGCATCGTGCTGTTTCCGACCCTGTTCCACGACCTGCGCGGCTACCCCGACAATGCCATCGCCTGGCTGATCGCCGCGCGCGGCGTGGGCAACTGGACGGCGTTCCTGTTCATCGCCCAGCTCACGCGGGTTGCCCCGCGATTCGCCATCGTCTGCGGCATGGCGCTGCAGGCCGGGGCGGGATTCTGGATGGCCCAGTTCGACATCAACCTCACCGATTCAGACGTGTTGTGGGCCAACTTCCTGCTGGGTCTCGGCCAGTCGATCGCCTTCACGCCGATGACGGTGATGGCCTTCTCGACCCTGCCGCCGCGCCAGGTCACGGAAGGGTCCGCCGTCTTCACCCTGATGCGAAACTTCGGCTCCAGCCTGTTCATTTCCATCGCTGTGCTGACCGTCAGTCGCTCGACGGCATCCAACTATTCGCGGATGACGGAGTTCATCACGCCCTACAACAAGTCCCTGTCGATGCCGGGCCTGCCGCCGCAGTGGAGCCTGGAAAGCTCCGGCGGCCTGCAGAGCCTGTCCAACGAGATCCTGCGACAGGCCGCGATGATCGGCTACCTGGATGCTTTCCACCTGATGGCCTTCGTCGCACTCGCGGCGATGCCACTCGCCGCCTTCATGCGCCGGGAACGGCGTGACACGTAATGTGCCTCAAGAGGCTTGCATGGGACGGAGTACTGTTGGCGCTTTCCTTCAGTGCTGGCGCCCAGACCGTGACCGATGGTGACACGATCAAGCTTGCTGGCGTGACGTACGTGGCGGAGACGGTGGACCAGGAGCTGCTGGCGCGAAACGAATACCTTGCGATCGAGAACCGCATTTGTATGGCGCAACTGATGGTCGGCTTGCGGCGCCACGGGCTGCCGCCGGCGCCGGAGCGCAAGCGCACGACGACTTGGGCAACCTTCGGTCGGACCCACGTGGCGCTGCTGGCAGGGTGGACCGACTTCTTCAGCGCCGAGGTGCTGACGCTACGCGGGCTCGTGACCTGCTAAGTGCTGTTCTTCATCCATCCCGAGAGCCGCCGGGTGGCTGTCGCCGGGATCACCATTCTTCCGAATGAGGCGTGCACATGCTCACTCCGATGACGTCCGCTCACATCGGTGAGATATCCGGGCTAGACGTCCGCGAGACCGAGGCGATAGACGCGGTTCGCGGTGCCGCTGAAAATCGCCTTCTTCTCGTCGGCGGACGCGCCCGATGTCATGCGCTTGAAGGCGTTCCAGAGGGCGCACGGGCCGATGCCCATCTTGTCGACGGGATAATTGCTCTCGACCATGCAGCGGTCGGCGCCGAACAGTTCCAGGCAGGTTTTTACGTAAGGCCCCCAGTAGCCAGCGAGCCCTTCTGACGATGGCGGCGACGGCGCCTGCATATAGTCGAAGGCGGCCAGCCGCATCATCACGCCGCCCAGCTTCACCGAAACGTTGGGGCAGGCCGCCAGCTCCTTCATCCCCGCCTTCCAGGTCGCGAATACCTCGTCCTTCCGGCCGGCATAGGGGCCGTAGCCCAGCGGCCCGCCCATGTGACACATGACGATGTTGGCCGACGGGAACGCACGGGCGAGGTCGACCACCTCGGCGAGTTGCGGGTGGAACACCCAGGCATCGAGCGACAGCCCTAGTCTCGCCAGCTGCTTCATGCCGGCACGAAAGTTCGAGGTGCCGTAGAGGCCCGGCCCATCGAAGTGGTGACTGTTGCCGATGATCGGGTCGGCATCCCAGGCCGCGGAATGGCGGACGCCGCGGAAGCGGCCGCCGCCCGCCGCGATCTCGGCCTCCAGGACTGAAGCGACCCGCTCGCCCAGCGTCAGGTCGGCAAAACCGACGATGCCGGCGCCGACCTTCGTCGACCCGTAGCGACCGCTCGCGCTCATGGCCGCCACGCCGGCCACGAACTCGACTTCGCCCACCGGCTTCATCTCCTCGGGCCCGTGGGCGCGGTACATCGAGCGGCATTCCTCGAACACCGTCGCCACGACATTGTGGCCGCATCCAATGTCGATCAGCAGCTCGTCCAGTAGATAGCGATAGCCCGGGAAGTCCCACAGGTGATGGTGGGTGTCGACGATCGCCAGGTCGGGTTCGAGGACCGGCTCCTGGGGCGCCTTGGCGAGCCACGCGTTATCGGGCTTGAAGATGCGGCCAAACCGCGTCGGCTCGCCGGGCTTGTGGCTGGCCAGCATCGAGCCGAGCGACGAGGCGCCCTTCGTCTCCGTCACGTCCGTCATCCTTCCGCGATCAGCCGCGCCAGGGCGGCCGGCTCGCTCAACATCGGGTAATGGCCGGTATCGAGCTCGTGCCATCGTGCCTTCAGCCGCTCGGCGGCGCGGCGCTGGTGCGCGACGGGCGGGTTCGAGCTGCGCTTGCACCAGATCACCGAGGCGTTCCACGCCTGGTCCCAGAAGCGGTCCAGCTTGACCGGCGCCTGCATGGCGGCGATCGGATGCGGCGTGCAGCGCTCCAGCGCCCAGGCCCGCACCTTGGGCTCGAGATCGACGAACAGGCGCGTCTCGAAATCCAGGCGCGACGGGCCGGTGCCGAATTCGGTGTTCACGGCGGTCGGACGCTTCACGATATCGGGCAACGCCTCGCCGTCGCGCAGCGCCAGCGCATCGGCGAACACCACCCGCGCCACACGCTCGCGTGCAAGTTCGGCCGCACGCGCCATCACCATGCCGCCGGTGCTGGTGCCAGCCAGCACGACATCCTGCAGGTCCTGGTAGAACAGCAGCTCGGCGATTTCGGCCGCGTGGCTCTCGGTGTCGATGCCGGCGCGAAGCCCGCCCTTGCGCTCGGCGCACCCGTCGAGCGTCGGCGTCAGCACCAGATGGCCCCTGGTCCGCAAGTGCTCGGCAGTCGTCTTCCAGATCCAGCCGCCCTGGTAGGCGCCGTGGATCAGCACGAATGTGGTCATTGCCCTGTCCCCTTCTTCACGGTGACGCCCGCCATCTGCTCGAAGACTTTGACGATCGCCGCCCCGTCCTGCTTGTTGAGGCCACGGGCACGCGCCATCTGGTAGACCTGCTGCGTGACGTTCGCGAGCAGCAGCGGCACGCCCAGGCGCTTTGCGAAGGCAGTCTCCAGTTCCTGGTCCTTGTAGGAAATGTCGATCGTGCCGCCCGGCTCGAAATCGTCGTTCAGTATTCGCGGCACGCGCAGTTCCCACGCCGCACTGGCGCCGGTCGAGACGCGCACCACGTCATAGATCATCTGCGGATCGAGTCCCGCCTTGACGCCCAGCACCAGGGCCTCGGCCACCGCCACGGTATTGACCTGGACCAGCATGTTGTTGACCAGCTTCATGGCAAGCCCATTGCCCAGCGGGCCGACATGAAACGTGCGGTTGCCCATGGCCGCGAAGAGGTCCTCGCACCTGGCCACCACGTCGGCGGCGCCGCCCACGATCACCGACAGCTCGCCCGACTGCGCCCGGCCCGTGCCGCCGCTCACCGGCGCATCGAGCATGGCGATACCCTGAGCCGCCAGTCTGTCGGCGAGGGCGCGGGCGGCGAAGGGATCGATGGTCGCCATGCAGAGCACGATGTGGCCCGGCTTGGCGCTCTTGATGATGCCGCGCTCGCCGGCGATGACCGATTCCGCCTGCTCCGTGGTTTCGACGATGACGATGGTCCGGTCCACCGCCGCCGCCACGCCTTCCGCCGTACCGGCGAGTTCGGCGCCCTTGGCCCGGAGCGGCGCGGTCCTGGTCTGGTCGATGTCGTGCACCACCAGCGCGAAGCCCGCTTTCACGAGATTGAGTGCCATCGGTCCGCCCATGGCGCCGAGTCCGATGAATCCGACCTTGCCGGCCATGTTCTTCTCCCTCGTCTCTTGCTGGGTGTTAGATGCCGCCCGTGACGTTGATGCCCTCGGGGCCGGGTTCGGCTGCGGTGATCAACGCCGCCCTGGTCACGAAGCGTATGGCTTCCTCGCTATCTCTTCCTGATTGTGAGGATTGTGCGGGCCCGGCCGGGGGAGTCAATCAGACCACCGCCTGTCGTTTCGCTGGCCGCCGTGTCACGATCCCACGCCACGATCGCGGCTGAAAACAATGTCGGGGAAGCGAGGAGGACAGGCATGCAACCGGGGAAGAGACTGATCGGCAAGGTGGCGCTCGTGACGGGCGGCGCGTCGGGCATCGGTGCGGCAACGGCCAGGCTGTTCGCCCTGCACGGCGCTTCCGTCGTCCTTACCGACAGCAACGCCACGCTTGGCAAGGCGGTGGAAAAGGAGATCGTCGACACAGGCGGAACGGCGACCTTCGCGACCCAGGACGTGCGCCACGAGGCACGGTGGGCCGAGATCGTGGCAGACGCCGAGAAGGCCTATGGCCGCCTCGACATCCTGTGCAACATCGCCGGTATCTCGGGCCGCGATCCAAAGCTCAACATCCAGACCAGCCTGACGGCCGGACCGCGCCTTGCCGACCAGACGCTGGAGCAGTGGAACTGGGTCATGGAGATCAACGCCACCGGCGTCTTCCTCGGCACCAAGGCCGCGGTGCCGGCCATGCTGCGGGCCGGCGGCGGCTCGATCATCAACATCTCGTCGATCTGCGGCATCGTCGGTTCACACGCCAATGCCGCCTATCACGCCTCCAAGGGCGCGGTGCGGATCTTCTCCAAGGCCGCGGCGATCCAGTACGCGCCGGACAAGATCCGCGTGAACTCGGTGCATCCGGGCTTCGTCGATACGCCGATGACCGTGCCGGGCCATTCCAATCCCGACGTCGCACGCCAGCGCCTCGAAGCGACGCCGCTCGGCCGCTTCGGGACGCCTGACGACATCGCGGCGGGCTGCCTCTACCTCGCCTCCGACGATGCCGCCTGGGTCACCGGCAGCGAGCTGGTGATCGACGGCGGCA
>CAIYWM010000102.1 GCA_903929895.1 uncultured Alphaproteobacteria bacterium | reverse complement strand
CGCCGGCGTGGTCTGGAAGGGCCGCAACGAGCTGATGGACCCGTGGAAGGAACGCTATGCCCGCGAGACACAGGCCCGCACCCTGGGCGAGGTGATCGGCGGTGCCGACGTGTTCCTCGGCCTCTCGGCCGCCGGCGTCCTGAAGCCCGAGATGGTGGCCCGGATGGCTGCCCGGCCGCTCATCTTCGCATTGGCCAATCCCAATCCCGAGATCACGCCTGAAGACGTCGCGGGCGTTCGCGACGATGCCATCATGGCGACCGGCCGCAGCGACTATCCCAACCAGGTCAACAACGTCCTCTGCTTCCCCTACATCTTCCGCGGCGCGCTGGACGTGGGGGCCACGACCGTCAACGACGAGATGAAGATCGCCTGTGTGCGGGCGCTTGCGGCGCTGGCCCGCAAGGAGCCTTCCGATGTCGTGGCGCGCGCCTTCGGCGAGCAGGCGGGCGGCTTCGGTCCCAGCCAGATCATCCCCAAGCCGTTCGATCCGCGCCTGATCGTCGAGCTGGCGCCGGCCGTCGCGAAGGCCGCCATGGACAGCGGCGTCGCCACGCGGCCGATCGCGGATTTCGACGCCTATCGGCAGCAGCTCAGCCAGTTCGTCTTCAAGTCCGGTCTCGTCATGCGGCCGGTCTTCGCGCAGGCGCGCTCCGATCCCAAGCGGGTGATCTTCAGCGCCGGCGAGGATGATCGCGTCCTGCGCGCGGCGCAGATCATCCTCGACGAGGGAATCGCCAGGCCGATCCTGATCGGCCGGCCGGAAGTCGTACGCCGGCGCGCGGAGCGGCTCGGCCTGCGCTTCCAGCCGGGCGTCGATGTCGAGCTGGTCGATCCGTCCAGCGACCCGCGCTACGACAAGTACTGGGGCGCCTATCACGAGCTGATGGAGCGTCGCGGAGTCACCGAGCCGACGGCGCGCAACCTCGTGCGCTCCAGCCCGACCCTGATCGCCGCGCTGGCGGTGAAGCTCGGCGACGCCGATGCGATGATCGCCGGCGCCTATGGCCGGTTCCGCACCCATCTGGCCCATGTCCGCGACGTCATCGGCCTGCGCGAGGGGGCCAAGAACATGGCGGCGCTCAGCCTGCTGGTCATGCCGACCCGCGCGCTGTTCATCGCCGACACCTACGTGAACTACGATCCGGATCCCGAGACCTTGGCCGAGATCACCCTGCTGGCCGCCGACGAGGTGCTGCGCTTCGGCATCCAGCCCAAGGTCGCGCTGATTTCGCATTCGAGCTTCGGCAGTTCCGAGCATGCCTCGGCCAAGAAGATGGCGGCCGCCGTGAAGATCCTGCACCAGCGGGCGCCGACGCTGGAGGTCGACGGCGAGATGCACGGCGACGCCGCGCTCGACGTCGAAATACGACACAGCGTCTTTCCGCGCTCCAGGCTGAAGGAGCCTGCAAATCTGGTGGTCTGCCCGTCGCTGGACGCCGCCAACATCTCCTTCAACCTGCTGAAGGAGGCGGCTGACGGGCTGCATATCGGGCCGATCCTGCTGGGCACCGATCTTCCGGCGCACGTTCTGACCCCGTCGGTGACCGCGCGCGGCATTCTCAACATGACGGCGCTGGCCGTGGTCGAAGCGCAACGTCTCGCCGAGGCGCGTGGATGAGCAGCGAGGCCGAACTGCTCGACGAAGTGACGCCGGAACTCGTCCGGCGCGTCGAGGCGGCGCTCACCGAAGATAGACATGAGGATGTGCGGGCGCTGCTGGGCAACCTCAGCGCTACGGGCCAGGCTTCCATCCTCGAGCAGATATCGGAGGATCAACGCGAGAAGCTGGTCGGCCTCCTCAAGGGCGACCTCGATCCCGAGGCACTGACCGAACTCGACGAGGAAGTTCTCGAGGACGTCCTCGAGCACCTCGACAGCAAGGAGATTGCCGCCGCGGCCCGCGAGTTGGAGACCGACGACGCGGCGACCATCCTCGAGGACCTGACGGAAGAGGAACGGCAGGAAGTCCTGGCGGAGATTCCCGCGGACGAACGTGCCGATATCGAGCGCGCCCTGGCCTATCCCGAGGACGCGGCGGGCCGCCTCATGCAGCGCTCGCTGGTCAAGGTGGCCGACACCTGGACCGTGGGCGAGGTGATCGACCATTGCCGCGAAGCGACGGACCTGCCCGACGACGTCTACGACATCTTCGTAATCGACGGGTCCGGCCGCCTGCGTGGCTCGGTGCCGCTCGGTCGCATGCTGCGCACCAAGCGGCCCGTCCCGATCCTCGACATCGTCGACCCCGACATCCCGTCGTTGCCGGCGATGGCCGACCAGGCCGAGGTGGCGCACGTCTTCCGCGACAAGAACCTGGTCTCGTGCCCGGTCGTCGACGATGATGGGCGCCTGCTAGGTGTGATCATGGTCGACGACGTGGTCGACGTGATCGATGAGGAAGCCGAGGAAGACCTGCTCAAGATGGGCGGCGTCGGCTCCGACGACATGCACGCCGACACCGTCCGCACGGCGCGTCTGCGGGCGCCCTGGCTGATGGTGAACGTCGCCACGGCGCTGGTCGCCTCCTTCGTGATCAGCCAGTTCGAGGACACGATCGAGAAGATCGTGATCCTGGCCGCCCTCATGCCGATCGTCGCGTCGATGGGCGGCAATGCGGGAATCCAGACCGTCACCGTCACGGTGCGTGCCTTGGCGATGGGAGAGCTGACGGCGGCCAATGCCCTGCGTTTCATCGGTAAGGAAGCAGTCGTCGGCAGCCTGAACGGGCTGTTGTTCGCGACGCTGCTCGCGGCGGGAGTCGTGCTCGTGTTCCACGACTGGCGGCTGGGCGCGGTCATCGCCGCCTCGATGGTCTGCAACCTGATGGCCGCGGCGCTGGCGGGCTCGCTGATCCCGCTCGGCCTGCAGAAATTCGGCGTCGATCCGGCCGTCTCCTCGACGGTGTTCCTGACCATGGTCACCGACGTGACCGGCTTCCTGACCTTT
>CAIYWM010000101.1 GCA_903929895.1 uncultured Alphaproteobacteria bacterium | reverse complement strand
CCTGATCGTGGCCTATGTCCGCCGCGCCAACCGGGTGCCGGAGCCGATCATCCGGCCGTCGCTCTTCGCCGATCCGCGCTTCACGATCCCCAACGTGCTCAATGCGCTCGCCAACCTCGCGGGCTTCGCCATCCTGCTGCTGACGCCCTATTACCTCGTGAACGTGCTGAAGCTGACGCCGCTGGGCGTCGGCATCGTGCTGGCGATGGCCTATGGCGGCAGCCTGACCGGGGCGCCGCTCTCGGCCTTCCTGGTGAGCCGGATCGGCCAACGGCCGACGGTGTTCGCGGGCGTCGCCTGCGTGGGCCTCGGCCTGCTGCCGCTGGGCTTCACCGGGATCGACACGCCGCTGCTCGTCGTGGCGGCCCTGCTGGTGCTGGAGGGGATGGGGCAGGGCCTGCTCACGGTCGCCTATACCGACATCGTCACCGCCACCCTGCCGCCGCGCGACCGTGGAGTCGCGGGCAGCCTGTCGCTGCTGACCCGCACGATCGGCATCGTCGCCGGCGCCTCGGTATTGACCGCTTTGCAGGCCCATGGCGCGCAGGGTTTCATGAACACGGGCGGCTTCCTCGCCGGCTATCGCTTCGCCTTCGTGGCGGCAGGCGGCGGCTTGCTGGCCGTACTGCTGCTGTCGCTTCTCTGGCCGGGCGTCTGGTCGTCGGAGCCTCGCTCCCGTCGCAAATCTTGACGAGGTGAGGCCGCCCGCCATCAGGGCAGCTTGATATCGCCCTTCTTGATGATCGTACCGAACGTCGCGCTCTCGGCGCCGATCTGTTTCCTGAAATCCGCGGGGTTGAGATAGGTCACGCGCATGCCGCCATTGTGGACCTTGGCCATGATGTCGGGTGCGCGCAGGGCGTCGGCAATCGCCTTGTCGAGGCGCGCGATCGCCTCGGGCGAGGTGCCCGCAGGGGCGAGGATGCCGAACCAGGAATCGCCGCCCTCTTTGCCGTATCCGGTCTCCTGAAGGGTCGGGACGTCCGGGAAATCAGGGTGGCGCACTTCGGCCAGCATCGCGAGGGCGCGCAGTTTGCCCGCCTTGATGTGCGGCAGGGTGGTCTGGTCGAACTGCGCCTGGATCTCGCCGGCCAGCAGCGCATTGGTCGCGGGCGCGCTGCCGCGATAGGGAACGTGCGTCATTTTGATGCCGGCTTCGAGGCAGAGCATCTCACCGAACAGGTGGGTGATGGTGGCCAGGCCGGCAGAGCCGTAGTTGAGCTTGCCCGGATTGGCCTTCGCATAGGCCACGAACTCCGCGACCGTGTTGGCCGGCACCGACGGGTGGACGGCGAAAGCGCCCCACGAGGTCGTCATGCGCGAGACCGGGATGATGTCGCGATCCGGGTCGAAGGGGATCGGCTGCAGGTGTCGCGTGATGCAGACCATCGCCGTCGTCGTCGTGAGAAACGTGTGATGATCGACCGGCTGGTTCTTCACGAACTCCGCCCCGATCATGCCGGAGGCGCCGGCCTTGTTGTCGAACAGCACGCTCTGGCCGAGGAGCTGCGCGGCGCGCTCCATGACGATGCGGCTCGAAACGTCCGACGGCCCGCCCGGCGGATAGGGGATGACGAGCCGAAGTGGCTTGCTGGGCCAGGGCGCCTGGGCGATCGCAGGCGATGCGAGCGCGGTTGCAAAGGCCGAGGCGGTGAACGCACGACGACGCATGGACGCTCCTCCAGCTTTTCTTGTTGCCGGCAGCCTCCCATGCGGGCGCCGGTTACGCCAGCCCGCCTAGCGGGCTTCGTGCTAGGCTCCCGCGATGAAACGGTTTGCCGATCCCAGGGTGGCCGCAACGTTCAAGGCCTATCCGCCGGAGGTGCGTGCCCGGCTGATGGCGCTGCGCGAGACCATCTTCGAGGTCGCGGCGGCGACGCCCGGTGTCGGCAAGCTGACGGAGACCCTGAAATGGGGCCAGCCAAGCTACCTCACCGAGGAGACGCGCAGCGGCACCACCGTGCGCATCGACCGGTTGAAGGGCGACAGCGGCGGCTACGCCGCCTACTTCCACTGCCAGAGCGGGCTGGTCGGCCAGTTCCGCGAGCTCTATCCAGAAACTTTCGCGTATGTCGGCAAGCGGGCTATTACGTTCGGGCTCGACGACCGGCTGCCCTTGGGTGAGCTAAAGCACTGCCTGGCTCTCGCGCTCACCCATCACTTGCGCGCGAAGTAGCGGCTGCGCAGGGAGAGGCACTCCTCCTCGAGGATGCCGGTCGTGAACTTGATGTCGGCGCCCACGAACTCGGCAAACGTCTCGACGGAGTAGCGGCCGAAGTTGCGTCCCACCGTCTTGAAGCGAAGGCCCAGCACCCAGTGGCCGACCTTGGCGTTCAACAAGGCACCGGCGCACATCGGGCAAGGCTCTACCGTGGTGTAGAGCGTCGTGCCCGACAAGTCGTCCGTGCCAAGCGTGCGGCAGGCATCGGAAATGGCGTCGGTCTCCGCATGGATCAGCGAGTTGCCCGTGTGGATGCGGTTGCGTCCGCGGCCGACGATTTCGCCGTCCCGAACGATCACCGCGCCCACGCCCATGTCGCCTTCCTTGTCCGCGACGGCGGCGAGTTCGAGGGCCTGCCGCATCATGGTCTCGTGATGGTTCGTGTCCATGGCCACGATCATGGACGGGGCGTGTTGCATCGTCACCATGATTCCAGACCGGCCGTTCGTGCTAGGCTCGATCGCAATCCTTCCCTCCCCAGAAGATGGGAGAGGAAGATGAAGCGGGAGCGGAGCGGCATGAGCGGCAAGCTGAAGGACAGGGTGGCGATCGTCGTCGGGGCGGGCTCGAGCGGACCGGGCTGGGGCAACGGCAAGTGCACGGCGATCACCTTCGCGCGCGAGGGCGCCAGGGTGTTTTGCGTCGACCTGAAGCGCGCCGCCGCCGAGGAGACGGTGGGGCTGATCGAGAAGGAGGTCGGTCCGGGCTTCGCGGTCGCCTACGAGGCCAATGCCTCGAACAATGCCGACGTGAAGGCGATGGTCGACGCGTGCATGGCGAAGTGGGGTCGGGTCGACATCCTCGACAACAATGTCGGCATTGGCTCGCAGGGCGGGCCTGTCGAACTCAGCGAGGACGAGTGGCATCGCGTGTTCGACGTCAACGTGAAGAGCTTCTTCCTCACCGCCAAGCATGTGCTGCCAATCATGGAGAAGCAGGGCAAGGGCGCGATCGTGAACGTGAGCTCGATCGCCTCCATCCGCAGCCCCAAGGGGATTTCCTACCTGGCCTACAATGCCAGCAAGGGCGCGGTGAACTCGCTCACCATGGCGATCGCCTCGCAATATGCGGAGAAGGGTATCCGCTGCAACGCGATCCTGCCCGGCCTGATGCACACGCCGATGATCGACTTCCTGGCCGAGCAGTATGCCAGGAGCGAGAAGGACCATAACCAGGCCTACGAGAAGATGATCGAGATCCGCGACCGCGCCTCGCCGACCGGCAAGATGGGCACCGGCTGGGACACGGCCAATGCCGCCCTGTTCCTCGCCTCCGACCAGTCATCCTATGTGAACGGCCACCTGCTGGTGGTCGACGGCGGCATCACCGTGCGGGCCTAGGGCGTCGCGATTTGAGGCGCACAGTCGAAATAAACGAAATAAACGAAACAAATGAAGTGAACTCGGGGTATCCGCCGGAGGGGTACCTGGATACCGCGAGGATCGGTTCAGTGCGTCCTGGATTGCCTCGGCCGAGCAGCCCGATCAGCGGCGCGCGCGTCTCAGAAGCGTCCGGAAGACGATCGGGCCGGTGATGATGATCAGGAACAGCCGGAACAGATGGTGGGTCGCCACCATCGCGACCTCGATGCCGAGTGCCAGGCCGATCAGGCTCATCTCGGCGAATCCGCCGGGGGCGTAGCTCAGGACGGTGGCGTCGAGGTTGAGGCCGGTCAGCGCATGGGTGATCTCGGCGAAACCGACCGCGCAGGCAATGAGGATGAAGGCGGCGCCGACCGAGGCGGCCATCTCCTTGTGCAGTCTGTCGAAGTTGGTGCCGACGAAGCGGCAGCCGATGCCGGTGCCGACCACGACCTGCGCCGCCGCGACCAGGAACCCCGGCGGCTGCGAGTTGGTGAAACCGCCCAGATGCGCGATGGCGCTCACGATCATCGGGCCCATCATGAAGCTCGCCGGCAGGCGCAGCAGGCGGCCGACGATCGCACCGATCACGCCGCAGGCGATGAGGATGGCATAGTCCTGCCAGTCGTTCCCCGTCGGTCCGTGGACCATGGTCAGAACGCTGGTCTGCGCGCCGTTCACCAGCCGGTACCAGACCGGGATGGTGAGGACGACCGTCAGGATGCGCAGCGCGTGGGCCAGCGCGATCGAGCGCTCCTCGCCGCCCATGGCACCGCCCATGATGGTCATGTCGTTCAAACCGCCCGGCATGGCCGCGAAGTAGCAGGTGACCTTGTCCCAGTCGGTGACGCGCCGCAGCCAGGCGTAACAGAGCGTGGCGCCGGTCATGGTCATGCCGGTGAGGACACAGAGGCTGACCGCCCATTCTCCCAGCCGCTGAGCCAGCTCCGGGGTGAAGGAAGAGCCCAGCAGCACGCCCAGGATGATGATCATGCCCTGCCGCAGCCGCACCCGCATGCCGACGCGCAGGCCCAGGAACGCGGCCACGGTGGAGAAGACGCAGGCGCCCAGCATCCAGGCGAGCGGCATGCGCAGCCAGTCGAAGACGAAGCCACCGGCCGTGCCGATGGCGAGCGCCAGGGCGAGAGGCTGCCAGCCCTCGTGGCCGATGATCCTCTTCTTCGCAGGCTTGGAGGGGACGTCCTTGCCGCTCAAGGAGCGAACTGCTCCTTCAGGATGCGCTCCTCGAGATCATGCTCGGGGTCGAACAGCAGGGTGAGTTTGGTGTCGCTGGCCTCGGTCACCGCGACATGGGCGACGTTGGGGATCTCCACCGAGTCGGCCGCCGCCGCGACGGGACGCTTCTTCGGATCGAGGATCGTGAATTCGACCTTGGAGGCGCGCGACAGCAACGCGCCACGCCAACGCCGCGGCCGAAAGGCGTTGATCGGCGTCAGCGCCAGCAGGCCGGCGCCCAGCGGCAGGATCGGTCCGTGGGCCGAGAGGTTGTAGGCGGTCGAACCGGCAGGGGTCGCCACCAGCACGCCGTCGCAATGCAGCTCGGGCAGACGCTTCTGGCCGTCGACCGCGACCTCGATCCGCGCCGTCTGGCGGCTCGAGCGCAGCAGCGACACCTCGTTGATGGCGAGCACTTCCGAAACCTTGCCGCGCGTATTGGTGGCCAGCATGCGCAGCGGCGTCAGGGTCACCTGACGGGCCTTCTTGAGGCGCTTCAGCAGGTTGGTTTCCTTGTAGGTGTTGAGCAGGAAGCCGACCGTGCCGAGGTTCATGCCGTAGATCGGCTTGAGCCGCCGCATATTGCGGTGAAGCGTCTGCAGCATCAGCCCGTCGCCGCCCAGCGCGACGATGATGTCGGCCTCGGCGGAGGTTGCCGCGCCGTAGATCGCTTCGAGGCGTGCCTTGGCCTCGCGGGCCGTAGCAGTGCTGGCACAGACGAAGGCGAGGCGGGGAGCGGGCTGGGACTGGATGGCCATACGGGATACAGCAATGCCTCGGGTGCAGGAATCGCACTATAGCCGCCCGCCGCGCCGGTGCGATAAATTCCCGGTCACAAAAGAAACTGCGAGGAGGAAACCGATGGAACTGGTCCCGCTGGCCGATGGCTTCGGCGTCGAAGTGAAGGGCATCTCGCTGCTCGATGTGGCGACCGATGCCCAGGCCTACAAAGCCGTCCGCGACGCCTTCGAGACCCATTCACTCCTTGTGTTCCGTGACCAGCAGATCGCCGACGACATCCAGGTCGCCTACAGCCGCGCCTTCGGGCCGCTGGAGCTGACCAAGGCTGCGTCGCTGGGCGAGAACAGCTTCTATTCGCGTCTGACCAATGTCGGCCAGCAGGGCGAGATCGTGCCGCCCGATCACCGCCAGGTGCTGATCGCCAAGGCCAATGCGCTCTGGCACACCGATTCGTCCTTCAAGAAGACGCCGGCGCTCGCCTCCGTGCTGACCGCGCGCGTGCTGCCGGGCGAGGGCGGCGAGACCGAATACACGTCGACGCGGCTCGCCTGGGAGCGGCTGCCGGCGGACATGCAGGAAAAGCTCACGGACGCCGTCGCGACCCATTCCTATGCCAACAGCCGCGACCAGATCCATCCCGATCTCGCCAATGCAGAGGAGCGCAAGGCGTTGCCGCCGGTGCGCTGGCGGCTGAACTGGCGCAATCCGGCCAACGACCGACGCGCGCTCTACGTCGCGAGCCATGCCTATGCGATCGACGGCATGGACGACCGCGACGCGCGTCAGCTTCTCGCGCAGCTCCTCGACGAGGCGACGCGGCCGGAGTTCGTCTACAGCCACAAATGGCGCCAGGGCGACGCGGTGATGTGGGACAACCGCGCCATGCTCCATCGCGGCCGTCCGTGGGACTACACGCGCGAACGTTCCATGGTGCGCACGACGATCTCGGCGACCGACGCCGACGGTCTCGGCGACGTGACGCCGAAAGTGGTTCACTAGTCGCCCGTGAAGAACGGCCAAGTGGTTGAAGGCGGGTCGTTTTTCGGGGTGGGAGCAGATTTTGGATTGCAAGGTTTGGCGTCTCGAGAGCCTGGAACCTTGCGATTTCGTTTGGGG
>CAIYWM010000100.1 GCA_903929895.1 uncultured Alphaproteobacteria bacterium | reverse complement strand
TCACCTTCACAGCGAAGTCGGGCATGGCCTTCTGGCGCGGCGAGATGTCGGCCTTGCGGTAGTTGATCGCGACCTGGTCGGCGATCAGCGGATCCTTGGCGCGGATGCGCAGGATCGCGCCGTGGGCGATCACGCAATACTGGCACTGGTTGAGGTTCGAGGTCGCCACGACGATCATTTCGCGCTCGGCTTTGCTGAGGTTGCCGGGCTTGTCCATCAGCGCGTCGTGATAGGCGAAGAAGGCGCGGAACTCGTCGGGCCGATGCGCGAGCACGAGGAAGACGTTGGGGATGAATCCCGACTTCTCCTGCACCTTCTCGATGCGCTGGCGGATGTCGGCCGGCATGTCGGCGAGGGCGGGAACAGGGAAACGACTGATGGCGAGAGTCTTGTCGGACATGGGCGTTCTCCCGGAGATGATGAAGATCGATACGGCGATCACTCGACGCACGAGCACGCTTTAGCGCGTTCCGCCGGGATCACCGCACGGAATAGACGAAGTTGGCGCCTCCCGAAGACTTGCCGCTCCCCGAACCGCCGGCCGGCACCGCCATGGCTTCGTAGACGAACAGCACGAAATCGCTGAAGGCCTTGCGCCCGTCAAACGGCTCCTGTTGGGCGACACGTCTGCAGTTGCTCTTTCTGGATGCGCAGACATAGAACGAGGTGAAGCCGTGCTCGCCGACCTTGACCATGTCGTCCGTCTTGTCTTTCTCGCTGTGGATGAAGCGGTATTTCAGGTGTGGATTGACATAGAGTCGCGGGAACTTCGACTTCAGGTCGTCCACGCAGATCACGCAGTTGGGGCCCTGCGTGAAATTCGGGTCGGCGTACATCAACCGCGAACGCGGTCCGGATCCGTTTTCCGGACAGCCTTCCAGTCGATAGGCGATGTTGTCGCCGGGCGGCGATGACGGTACAGCCAGGGCCTGCAAGGGATACTCGCAGAGGAAAAACTTCTCCGCCTCGTCCTCGCTGATCTCCCGGCCCGGTTCGAGGTTGGGGAAGGAGCCGGTCGCGTACTGATAGATCGCCCGGAGACGCCTGAGCTGGTTGGATCCGTTGGCGGGAACCATAGTCCAGCTCTGGTTCCACGAATCGACGAACTGGATACCGAGTCCGGTCGCGGCCGTCGTGAACGTCCCCGTAAACTGATTGCCCGCATTCCTCCCCCCTTCGGCGATTCGGCTTGCAGAGGCGAAACTCGGGCTCAGGGGAATGGTGAGGTTCGGATTGACCGCGTTGGCCGTCTGGGCGGTGCCGATCGAGATCGTCACCTGCGAGGGCACGAAGTCCGGGTCATCGAGGGCCTGGGCCAGATTGTAAAAAATCTGTCGCTTCTGAAGGGAGCCGAGGGACGAGGCAAGGTCTGCAGTATTGTAGTTGAGCTGAGTGCTCGCGCACCCGGTGAGGACCGTTCCCAATCCCAAACAAGCCAGAATCCAACGCATTTACGCTCCCCCGAAGTTCGCGGCAGCAGGCTAGGCGATGTCACCCACCGGCTTCAATGCATTTGCCGGTTGCAGCGTCATTAATCTGAACCGCAAAGGTTGAACTTCACACCGCCAGAAGGTCCGCCACTGCTGCCTTCTGTGCCTCGGTAAGCGACACGCTCCTGCGGGTCGCGGCATCGACATAGACGTGGATGAAGTGGCCGACGGCGGCGGGCGCATCGCTTTCCCTGGTGAAGATCGCGAGTTCGTAACGCAGCGAGCTGTTGCCGATGCGTCCAAGGCGGATGCCGACATCGACCGTCTGGGGAAAGTCGACCGGGGCCAGGAATTCGCAGCCGCTGGCGATGCACAGCCCGATCGACGTCTGGCCCGGCGCCCGCAGGATACCCCGCTCGATGGCGAGGGTGGTGAGCGACGTGTCGAACCAGTTGTAGTAGACGGCATTGTTGACGTGGCCGTAGGCGTCGCAGTCGGACCACCGGCTCGCGACCGGCATCCACCACTTGTAATCCCCGCGCCGCTCGTCCTTCGCCGCCTTCACGTCCGGCATTCTGCTGCCCCCATGATTCCTTGTGCGGGCCGTTGTACAGTCGGTGCAGGAATCGCGGCAATGGCTCGCCTGGGGTCAACTTCAGCCGATCACTGTATGCCCGTGATTGCCTGGCATTCGCGCAACGAGGCGCTCTCGGCCAGCGGATCGCACGGTTTCATGACCGGCTGGGTGTCCGCCGATTTGCTCGATCCCGTCATGTCGGCTTTCACCGGCGTCACCTGCTACAAGGCCTCGTTTGGTTGGCCGTGCGATGCGAAGTTCGGAGGTCTGTGCGACGCATTCGCTCGCGCCACTGACCCGGCCCGACGTAAGGCGCTCGCCGAGGGCATTCTGCTCCACATCTCGGAGTTCCCGACACGCGCTCAACTCGGCCAGTGCAATTCATTCTCCGCGCCTCGCACCAGCCTCTGGGGGAGCCTCAAGATGCCTGCAGTGGTGTTCTGGAGCATCAGAACAAAGACTAACCGCGGCCGTCTCACGTGTTCAGGCGATCCAGCGGCGCAGTATGCGCGGCGGAATGAGGCGTCGCCGGAGGCCGAACTCGATGACGCGATTGAGGCGGCCGGGCACGCACCTCTGTCTGCCCGAACCGAGCTGGCGCAGCGATGCCTCCACAACCGAGTCGGCGGTTGCCCAGAGAAAGGCAGGAATCGCCGCGCGACCCGACCCTTTATAGCTGTCCGTCTCGCCGAAGTTGCTGATCGTATAGCCCGGGATCAGCGACTGGATCTCGATGCCGAGCGGCCCTAGTTCGAGGTTGAGTTGCCGGGAAAATCCGTCGAGGAACAGCTTGGTCGTGCCGTACATCGAGTTGCATGGGGTCTCGATGTACTGGATCAACGAACACACGTTGACGATCGCCCCCTTCCGGCGGGCAATCATCGCCGGCAGGGCCGCCCGGCTGAAGCGGACCGGCGCCATGACGTGGACCTGCAGCATCGCGACGTGTCGCTCAGGCGGGACTTGTTCGAACAGGCGTGGGTCGCCGAAGCCCGCATTGTTTACCAGCAGGTCGAGGCGCGGCGACGACTCGATGACGTCGATCACGGCATCCTGGTCGGCGGTGTTCTCCAGGTCGGCTCGAATTGGCTTGGCGGACACGCCGTGCCGCGCCTCGATGTCCCGCGCCACGGCCATCAGCGCGTCTTGCTGCTTGTCGACCAGCAAGAGCCCGAACTTTCTCTCCGCCAGCCTGGACGCGAAAGCCGCGCCGATGCCGCTGGCGGCGCCGGTGACCAGCGCCAGTCGGATGTCAGCGCCGTTCGATGTCATCGCGGACCTTCTGGAAATTCAGCAGCCGGTCGATCGCCCGGTCGAGCCAGCGGTCCGGCAGCCAGCGCGGCAGCAGCCAGAAGCGGAACAGACGGTCGGGAATGACGTAACGTGTCTTCGGCCTCGGGAGAACGAGCGCATCGACGATCCGACGCGTCACGGCCGACACCGGTAGCGCCGTGTGCCGCTCGTCGGACAGATTCATGCGTTTGAGGACCGGATGATAGTCGGTGCCTTCGAAGCGTGTCCGCAGAGGTGCCGCCTTGTCCCAGATCGGTGTGTCGATGGAACCGGGTTGGATCACGATCACGTCGACGCCGTAGATCAGCAACTCGCGCCGCAGCGAGTCCGAGAGTGCCTCAAGGGCATGCTTGGAGGCTGCATAGGCGCCCATAAAGGGATAGGCGATCCGCCCGCTGACGGAGCTGATGTTGACGATCCTTCCAGGCCGTCCTGCCGTGGTCTTGCGCAGAAGAGGCAGGAACGCCTGCACCATATGCAGGACGCCGACGACATTGATCTCGAAATGGCGACGAAGAGAGTCGGGCGGAAGCGCCGAGAGCGGACCGGGATCGGATATCCCCGCGTTGTTGACCAGGCCGAAGAGACCGTCCGCGTCGATCTGGTCCTGCACAGCGGCGGCCGCCCGGCCGATGGCGTCGACATCGGTGACGTCGAACACCAGCGGCGTGAAATTGTCGCCGAACGTGTGCTGAAGGCGTGCCGCGTCTTCTTCGGTGCGGACGCTGCCGAAGACCCTGAAGCCCCGTCGGATCAGCTCCTCAGCCGTGCCGTAGCCGATGCCGGTCGAGACGCCCGTTACGACGATGGATTTCATCCGACACTCTCCAGATGCACGCCGTTTTCACTGGAAAGGGTAGCATTCCGGCTGGTCGTGAGTAAGCCATGGGCGGCGGATGCAAGTCTTCCCGGTGGTACCGTCGCGTCCACCGTCCAAGAGGATGCTTGACCCATCGATGTTGTTCTTCTGCTCGCCATTCAGACGCACTCCTCCCATGGTGACGGCGCATCCGCCCCGTTCGGTCCGATCCCGGAGCTGGTCGCCGTCGCAGTCCATCGATCAGCCGCAGTATTCTCTCGAGCAGTTCTTTCGGCACCGCTACCTCGGCCATCCGGAAGATGACGCAGCGGGCGTGACGCACGACCTTGGCACCGACCTTGATCAGCTTCTCCCGCAGGCAAGTCGGCGACCACTACACGACCATCTCAGGCAGAGCCAGCGGATGCGCGAAGTTGGCGAGATTGTAGGCCAGAGCGTGCAACTGCAGACACACCGCATTGGCGGCGAACGAGCAGCATGACAGCCGCGTCCACCTGAGTGCGTTCTTGCCCTCCTTGATCCACTGCTCGCAAGTCCCGTTCGTGGTAGCGGGTCACAATCGGTTCGAACTCGTGCTTCCAACTGTCCGCAGAGTGGGCGTTGCACGGGCGCAACGCTTAGCGCTCCAGATCACCGAACTTGATTGAGAAGGTAAAGCGGAGGGTGGCAGGTGTAGGCAAAGTGAGCGTTCTAGGCGGTGCCTTCCTGCTCGCCATGGCTCGGGCTGATGCACGAATCCATATCGAGCACGATGCGACCCATCTGGCTTCGCGGCCGCATCGCAAAAGCACGGACCAATCGCCCACTGCCGTTGGCGTCTTTGTATCCGACAAGCTAGCAGGGCACGGGCTGGCGCTGCATGCACGCCAAATCATGCCCGCCCCGGTCCGGCCCGTGCACCCGTCGATCGCGCGTCACTCGGAAATGCGCATCAGGCCGCGCGCTTCGGAAGTAACACTCGGCCCGTGGAACGCCAGTTTGAGGCAGCGGTCGAAATCGAGACGTAGGACATCTGATTGGGCTTCACCCGCTGGCGGCATCATCTTCGCTATCGGTTCAATCAAAGAACGCGCTGAAACCTATGGTTCAGTTCGACTCAACGCGGGCCTCTGTAGTGGTTCATCTGGCAAATGCAGATCTATATACTTCTGCGTCTCTGCTCCCTCGACGATGAGCTGCCGGTAGGACTGTTCGAACCAGCCGATTCGTTCCTCGACAGCCGACAGGAAGGGGGGCTTGTCAACCTGGTGCGCGACCTCCTGCAAACGCTCACAGGCGGACGCATCTTCGCGTCCGACCCGGCGCACGTAGTGCAAAAGCAGCCGGTTGCGGATGGGATCGCTCAGTGGCCGCGTCCAGCGAATCAACGAGGAATGGTCGATTGGAAAGGGTGCGGGATGAACCCAGATTCGCTGGACCGATCGGTCGTGCGCCACGGGAACCGATTGCTGGACGTAGCAATGGAAGAATTCGCCGTCAGAACGAAACAGAGAAACGATCAGGTTCGGCAGGATCTGGAAGGTGCAGTAGTGCGTCGCCCTGAAGGAGCCGTCGGCACAGGCGGCGGCCATTGCCGCGAAGGCGTCCGGCTTGCTGGTGCCGAGAAGGGCGCTGTGGAGACCGAAGCGGGCATAACTGATGTCTTCCCGCCGCACATAGCCGTTCCTGCCGAAGGTCGTCGGATGGATGGCCACGATGTGATAGTCGTCGAGGTTGATGTGAATGTTCAGCCGCCAGTTGGCTGCAACGGGCATCGAGAGGGTCCGCGAGCCGGACCTCGATTGCGACAGGGCCGCTAGAATGGGGAAGCCGGGACCGAGGAATTCCTCAAGCGAGTCGCGCCTTCCTGGAGCGGTGAAGCGGCCGAAGACAAGCGCGCCACAGGTCGCGATCTCGATTGCATTGAGGCGCGCGCCCCGCGCGCGCGACACGGTGCCGTAATTCTCCTGG
>CAIYWM010000099.1 GCA_903929895.1 uncultured Alphaproteobacteria bacterium | reverse complement strand
ATTAATGCCTCGCGCGCTTGCAACTGCCTCTAGCGGTCGCCTTCTCCCTTATCGTCGACTTCGACCTCAACCTCGATATCGTCCTCGTCATCGTCCAGGTCGTCCGCCGCCAGCGCGTCGTCGCCGTCCGCATCGGGCAAGTCGTCGCCGTCCAGATCGTCCACCTTCTTCTTGGCGGCCGCTGCCTTGGCCGCTGCCGCTGCCGCAGCGGCTGCCGCTGCTGCCGTCGCCGCGGCGGCGCCGCGACCCCGGCGGACCTTCACGAAGTCCTCGCGATCGTGCTCACGCCCGCACTTCGGGCATTTGATCGGGCTCTTGTTCAGGTCGTAGAAGCGCGCTGCACAGCTCTGGCAGGTGCGTTTGGTGCCCCAGCTTGCTTTGACCACGCTGAATCTCCTGCAAATAAGCTGGAATCGGCCGAACGGGCCGCGAGGGAGCGCGTATGTCACGCGTCTTTCACCCTGTCAAAACCAAATTCGGGCATGCTAGGAGGGCGCCGCGCCGCAACTGCCTTCCGCCCACTTTCGCCGTGGAGACCGCCCTGTCCGCTCATGCCGCTCCGGCGAAGCTCATCGCCCGCCCCGTGGACCGGTTGCAGGGCCGCGTCCGGGCTCCCGGCGACAAGTCGGTTTCCCATCGCTCCCTGATGTTCGGCGCCCTCGCTCTGGGCGAAACCCGAATCACCGGCCTCCTGGAGGGTGAGGACGTGCTGGCGACGGCCGCCGCCCTGCGGGCGTTGGGCGCCCAGGTCGAGCACGAAGGCGGCGGTGCGTGGCGCGTGCGAGGATTTGGTGTCGGTGGTGCACGCGAGCCCGACAATGTGCTCGACCTCGGCAATTCCGGGACGTCGGCGCGCCTGCTTTCCGGCATCCTGGCCAGCCATCGCTTCACCAGCTTTATGACCGGCGACGCCTCGCTGCGCCGCCGGCCAATGCAGCGGGTCATCGGGCCGCTGTCACAGATGGGCGCCCGCTTCGAGGCACGCGAGGGCGGTCGCATGCCGCTCGCCATCGTCGGTACCGACGAGATGGTGCCGATCGAGTACCGCCTTCCGGTCGCCTCAGCACAGGTGAAGAGCGCCATCCTGCTGGCCGGCCTGAATACCGCGGGCGAGACCACCGTGATCGAACCCGAGGCCACGCGCGACCATACCGAGCGCATGCTGCGCCATTTCGGCGCCGAGGTGCGGGTGGGGCCGGCGGACGGTGGCGGCACGCGAATCACCGTCGTCGGCTGGCCCGAACTCAAGGCGCGCGACATCGTGGTGCCGGGCGATCCCTCGTCGGCGGCCTTCGCCGTCGTGGCGGCGGCGATCCGGCCGGGCAGCGACGTCACGGTCGAGAATGTCGGCCTCAACCCTCTGCGCGCCGGCCTCTACGACACGCTGCGCGAAATGGGCGCCGACATCACGGCCGAGAACGCGCGCGAGGTCGGCGGCGAGCCGGTGGCCGACCTCCGGGTCAAGGGCGGAGAGCTGACCGGGGTCGAGGTCCCGCCCGAGCGGGCGCCGTCGATGATCGACGAGTATCCGATCCTCGCCGTGGCGGCGGCCTGCGCCCGCGGCACCACCCGCATGCTGGGTCTGGCCGAGCTGCGCGCCAAGGAGAGCGACCGGCTGGCCAGCGTGTCGGCCGGACTCGCGGTCAACGGCGTTCGCCACGAAATGGGTGCCGATACGCTGTTCGTGCACGGCACCGGCGCGGCGCCGGTCGGCGGCGGGACGGTGGTCACCCACCTCGACCATCGGATCGCCATGGCCTTTCTCGTGCTGGGATTGGCCTCGCGCGATGGCGTGGCGGTCGACGACGGCTCGCCGATCGACACCAGCTTCCCGGGTTTCGCCCGGCTGATGGGCGCGCTCGGGGCCCGGATCGAGTCGGCGTGACGACAGGGCCGGTCATCACGATCGACGGGCCCGCAGGCGCCGGAAAGGGCACGCTCGCCCGCCGGCTGGCCGACCATTTCGGCCTGCCGCACCTCGACACCGGGCTGCTCTATCGCGCGGTCGGGCTGAAGGCGGAAAAGACCGGCCGTTCGCCGGTCGAGATTGCTGGCAGCCTCGATCCGTCGGACCTGGCCGACCCCGAGCTGCGCACCGACGTGGCGGGCCAGGCCGCGTCGAAAGTCGCCGCGATTCCAGAGGTTCGGGCCAACCTTCTGGATTTCCAGCGGAAATTCGCCACCCAGGCGGCGGGTGCGGTTCTCGACGGGCGGGATACCGGCACCGTCATTTGCCCCGATGCGCCCGTAAAATTATTTGTCACCGCCAGCGTCGAGGCACGGGCCGAACGGCGGTACCGGGAGTTGCGCACCAAGGGTGTCGACACTATAAAGCCGCGCGTTCTTGCCGAGATGGCGGAGCGGGACCGTCGCGATAGCGAACGGGCGGCAGCACCACTCAAAGCCGCACCCGATGCTTACCACCTCGATACCAGCGACATGGATGCCGACGCGGCCTTCGCCGCCGCTTTGGCGTTCATCGAGTGCAAGGGCTTTCGATCCTCCGGGCCGTAAGTCGCCGCCGGCGGATCGAAGACTTCCAGCGGCGACTGCGCCGGAACGTGTCGTTCCTGCGCCGGTGTTTCAAGGCAGTGGATCCGCCGGACTTAACCGGTTGGCCGACGGGCGGCAGCGTTTCGCCCGGGATCGATGAAGGAGAGTTTGAATGGCCAAGGGCAGCGCCCTGCGTACCCCGAACGATGCCGCCAGCGCAGAGTTCGCAGCACTCCTCGATGAATCGCTGGGCGGTTCGTCGAGCTTCGAAGGCACGGTCGTCAAGGGCCGCGTCATTCGCATTGCCAACGATTTCGTCGTGGTGGATGTCGGCCTCAAGTCCGAGGGCCGCGTCGCACTGCGTGAGTTCTCCAACGGCGGCGCCTCCCCGGAAGTCAAGGAAGGCGACGTGGTCGACATCTTCGTCGATCGCATGGAGAACAAGGAGGGCGAGGCCGTCCTGTCGCGCGACAAGGCTCGCCGCGAGGAGGCCTGGACCGTTCTCGAGAAGGCGTTCACCGACCAGGAACGCGTCATGGGCACGATTTTCGGCCGCGTGAAGGGTGGCTTCACGGTCGACCTGTCGGGCGCCGTGGCCTTCCTGCCGGGCAGCCAGGTCGACGTGCGTCCGGTGCGCGATGTCGGCCCGCTGATGGGCCAGGCCCAGCAGTTCGCCATCCTCAAGATGGACCGCCGCCGCGGCAACATCGTCGTGTCGCGCCGCGCCGTCATGGAAGAGACCCGCGCCGAGGACCGCACGCGCCTGATGGGCGCGCTGTCGGAGGGCCAGGTGCTCGACGGCGTCGTGAAGAACATCACCGACTACGGCGCGTTCGTGGATCTGGGCGGCGTCGACGGCCTGCTCCATGTCACCGACATCGCCTGGAAGCGCATCAACCATCCGTCGGAAGCCCTCACCATCGGCCAGCAGGTCAAGGTGCAGGTCGTCCGCTTCAACCCCGAGACGCAGCGCATCTCGCTGGGCATGAAGCAGCTGATGAGCGATCCGTGGGACGGCGCGGGTGCCAAGTACCCGGTCGGCCTCAAGCTCAAGGGCCGCGTCACCAACATCACCGACTACGGCGCGTTCGTCGAGCTGGAGCCGGGCGTCGAGGGTCTGGTCCACGTCTCCGAGATGAGCTGGACCAAGAAGAACGTGCACCCCGGCAAGATCGTGTCGACCTCCCAGGAAGTCGAAGTGATGGTGCTGGACGTCGACATGTCCAAGCGCCGCATCTCGCTCGGCCTCAAGCAGTGCATGGCCAACCCGTGGGAAAGCTTCGCCGACCAGTACCCGGCCGGCACCGAGATCGAGGGCGAGGTTCGCAACATCACCGAGTTCGGCCTGTTCGTGGGCCTGCCCGGCGACATCGACGGCATGGTCCATCTCAGCGACCTGAGCTGGGACAAGGCCGGCGAAGAGGCGATCCGCGACTACAAGAAGGGCGACCAGGTCCAGGTCAAGGTCCTCGACGTCGACATGGACAAGGAGCGCATCTCGCTCGGCATCAAGCAGCTGGCCAACGATCCGTTCGAGAAGGTCGGCGCGGTCGCCAAGAAGGGCGACGTCGTCACCGTCATCGTGGCCGGCATCCAGGACAACGGCATCGACGTCACGGTGCAGGACGGCATCCCCGGCTTCATCCGCAAGACGGAGCTCAGCCGCGACCGCTCCGAGCAGCGTCCCGACCGCTACGCGATCGGCGACAAGCTCGACGCCAAGATCACCAACATCGACAAGGCCTCGCGCCGGGTCGTGCTGTCGGTCAAGGCCCGCGAACTCGACGAAGAGAAGAAGGCGATGGCCGACTTCGGTTCGTCCGACTCGGGCGCCAGCCTGGGCGACATCCTGGGTGCGGCTCTCAAGAAGAGGGCCGAGGCCGACGACGAAGAAAAGTAGGCCGTTTTCATCATGGTTTACGGCAAGGCCGACCCGCAAGGGTCGGCCTTTTCTTTTGCTTTCAAGGGCTTAGACTTGACGACACCGTTATCCAGTTTAATATCAAGGACTTAACGACTTTTCTCTGGGCCTGAACGGCCCGCCATGGAACCGCGATGACCAAGTCCGAGCTGATTGCGCGCCTGGCGGCCCGGAATCCGCATCTCTACCAGAGAGATGTCGAGCGGATCGTCGCGACCGTGTTCGATGAGATTTCCAAGGCTCTGGCGTCCGGTCACAGGGTCGAGCTGCGCGGTTTCGGCGCGTTCTCCGTGAAGAAGCGCGATCCGCGCACCGGTCGCAACCCGCGCACCGGCGAGCAGGTGTCCGTCGCCTCCAAGCGCGTGCCCTACTTCAAGACCGGCAAGGACCTGCGCGACCGCCTGAACAAGGAGGCCGCTCGCGCAGCCGGCCTGCTGCCGCCGGAACCCACGGACGACGAAAAGAAGTAGCGCGCCGGACTGATCGTCCGCCTCGCGTCGCGGGGGCGTGGTGTGGCATGCTCCGCCCCGCATGAAGATCCTCTCCCGCGTCCTTTTCCTGCTCTTCATCCTGATCGGCGTCCTGGTCGCGGTCAGCAATCCGCAGCCTGTCCAGCTCGCGCTGTGGCCGTTGCCGCATATCATCGTGATGCCGGTCTATCTTCTGGTCATCGCCATGCTGATGCTGGGCGTCCTGGCGGGGCTCAGCATGGGCTGGTGGGCCGGCCGTCATCACCGGCGTCGCGCCCGGGAAGCCGGCGGCGAGGCCGCCCGGCTGGATCGGGAAGTCGCGCGCCTCAGGGCCGCACATGCTGCGGCACAGCCGGCGGCGTCCGCCGGCCCGGCCCCGCGTGACCAGCGGGCCCTCGAGCGGCAGAGCGCCCTAGTAGCACCCGAGCTTGGCACGCGTGCCACCCGGGGCCCGTTTTCATGAAGGTCCTGTCGGCGGCCGAGATCGACGCCGCCCTGGACGACCTCGCGCTGATCGACCGGCTCGACGGCCTGTTCCGGGCGGGCTGCGAGATGCCGGTGAGGCATCATCATCCGATCCGGGAGCCGCTCGGTCCCGGTTCGGCCGATGCGATGCTGTTGCTCATGCCGGCCTGGACCACAGGAGCCTCGGGCCGCGTCGGCGTCAAGGTCGTGACGGTGTTCCCCGACAACGGAAAGCGGTCGCTGCCCTCGATCTACGGCCAGTACCTGCTGCTCGACGGCAGCACGGGCGCGACCTTGGCGCTGCTCGATGGCACGATGCTGACCAAGCGGCGCACCGCCTGCGCCTCGGGCCTCGCCGCGCGCTACCTGTCGCGGCCCGACGCCGCGCGGTTGCTGATGATCGGCACCGGTGCGCTGGCGCCCGAGCTGATCCGCGTGCATGCAAAGGTGCGGCCCATCGAGGACGTGGCGATCTGGGGCCGCACGGCCGCCCAGGCCGAAGCGCTTGCCGCGAGACTCTCCGTTTCCCTGCCGGCGGCGATCGGCCGTCCCGTGACCGTCCGTGCCGTCGGCGACCGCGAGGCTGCCGTTCGGGAT
>CAIYWM010000098.1 GCA_903929895.1 uncultured Alphaproteobacteria bacterium | reverse complement strand
GGGCGTGACCGTCAACCGCTTCTGCTCCTCGGGCCTGCAGACCATCTCGATGGCCGCCCAGCGCGTGCTGGTCGACAAGGTGCCGGTGATGATCGCCGGCGGCCTCGAGTCGGTGTCGCTGGTTCTGGGCCCGCCGGGCGGCAACAAGAACCGCCTCGTGAACCCGTGGGTGCAGGAGCATGTGCCCGGCATCTACCACGCCATGATCACGACGGCCGACACCGTCGCCGCGCGCTACGGCATCAGCCGCGAGGCCCAGGACGAGTACTCGCTGCAGAGCCAGCTGCGCACCGCGGCGGGCCAGCAGGCCGGCAAGTTCGACGACGAGATCGTGCCGATGGAGACCACGATGCTGGTCACCGACAAGAACACCAACGAGACCACCCGCAAGACGGTGAAGCTCACCAAGGACGAGGGCAACCGTCCCGACACGACGCTCGAGGGCCTGGCCAAGCTGCAGCCGGTCGCCGGTCCCGACAAGTGGATCACCGCCGGCAACGCCAGCCAGCTCTCCGACGGCGCCTCGGCCGCGGTCATCATGAGCGATGCCGAAGCCGCCAAGCGCGGGCTGAAGCCGCTCGGCATCTACAAGGGCCTGGTCGTCGCCGGCTGCGAGCCGGACGAAATGGGCATCGGCCCGGTCTACGCCATCCCGAAGCTCCTGAAGCGGTTCGGCCTCAAGATGGACGACATCGACCTCTGGGAGCTGAACGAGGCGTTCGCCGTGCAGGTCCTTTACTGCCGTGACAAGCTCGGCATCCCCAACGAGAAGCTGAACGTCAACGGCGGCTCGATCTCGATCGGCCATCCGTTCGGCATGACCGGCGCGCGCTGCACCGGCCACGCTTTGATCGAGGGCCGTCGCCGCAAGGCCAAGAACGTCGTCGTGACGATGTGCATCGGCGGCGGCATGGGCGCCGCCGGCCTGTTCGAGGTCGTGCACTGATCCACGCCTAAAGACTAAGGAAAGCCTCCTCTGCTCCGGCGGAGGAGGCTTTTTCTTTGCTTGTCAGCCCAGCATGACGTCGAGGAACATCATCACCACGAGGCCGATCATCAGGCCGACCGTGCCGTGGGTCTCGAAGCCGCGGCGGTGGGTCTCGGGGATGATCTCGTCGCTGATGACGAAGATCATGGCGCCGCCGGCATAGGCCAGGCCCCAGGGCAGCAGTGATTGCGCGACGCTGACGGCGCCGGCGCCCAGCAGGCCGCCGACCGGTTCGACCAGCCCGGTCAGCAGCGCCACCAGGAACGCCTGCCCCTTGCTGTAGTCGAGGCTCAGCAGCGCGACGGCGACGGCCAGCCCCTCCGGCATGTTCTGCAGGCCGATGCCGATCGCCAGGGCCACCGCCTTGCCGAGATCGTCGCCGCCGAAGCCCACGCCGACCGCCAGCCCCTCGGGGAAGTTGTGCAGGGTGATGGCGATGACGAACAGCCAGATGCGCCGGAAGCGCGGCGCGTCGGGTCCCTGGCGGCCCATGATGAAATGCTCGTGCGGCAGGTAGCGATGCACCAGCCACAGGCTGGCGGCCCCGAGCAGGATGCCGGCGATCACCAGGGTGACGGCACCCAGCTTGGTCGCCCCCTGCTCCTGCGCGACATCGATGCCGGGAATGATCAGGGAGAAGAACGAGGCCGCCAGCATCACGCCGGCGGCGAAGCCCAGCATGACATCCTGCGCCTGCGCGGAGGGCTTTCGGATGAAGAGGATCGGCAGCGCGCCGAGCGCTGTCGCAAGACCCGCACACAGGCTGGCGAGGGCGCCGGCCAGGATCGGCGACGATAAAGCGAAAGCTGAAAGCATCTGCACTCCCTCACCAGAACGAAACCCGGTCTGGCGAGAAAGCGCGACCTTGCGCCGAGGCGCAACCTGTCCCTGAGTATAGGACAATCAGCGCCGGTTGCGGCGCAGATCCTCCTCGTCCTGCCACATCATGAACTGCGGGCCGAGATCGGCGATCCTGGTAGCGCCGATCTGGGCCATGCTGATGTCGACCTCGCGCCGGAAGATCTCCAGCGCCTTGGCCGCGCCCGCCACGCCCCCGGCCGTGACACCGTAGAGCGTCGGCCGGCCGACGAACACGAATTTCGCCCCCATGCAGAGCGCGATGATGGCGTCGAGGCCGCGCCGGACGCCACCGTCGAACATCACCGTCATCTTGTCGCCCACCGCATCGCGGATCGCCGGCAGCACCTCGAGTGGAGACGGCGCCAGGTCGAGCTGGCGGGCGCCGTGGTTGGAGACCATGACGCCGTCGACGCCCATCGACTGGGCGCGGATCGCGTCGTCGGGATGCATGATTCCCTTCAGCACGAAGTTACCCTTCCACAATTCGCGGAAGCGCTCGACATGCTTCCACGTCATCGGCGCGCGGTTCTGGTAGGCGACCATGTCGGCCACCTTGTCGGCCGTCGCATCGGGACCGGCATACTTGGCCCAGTTGTCGAAGAAAGGCGTGCCGTGGCGGAACCACTGCATCATCCAGGCCGGGTGCATCAGCGCCTCGAACTTGGTCTTCCAGGTGAGCTTGAGCGGGCGCGACCAGCCGTTGCGCGTGTTGCGCTCGCGGTTGGAGCCCTCGGGCACGTCGACCGTGAAGACCAGGGTCCGCAGGCCGGCATCGGCCGAGCGCTTGATCATGTCTTCCGAGACGGCCTGGTCCTTGGCGGAATAGAGCTGGTACCAGCCATGGTCAGGCGCCAGCCTGCCGAGATCCTCGATCGAGCCGGTGCTCGAACCCGACATGATGAACGGCACGTTGGCGTCGCGCGCCGCCTCGGCCAGCATCAGGTCGGCGCCGTGGCGGAACAGGCCCGCGAGGCCCGTGGGCGCGATGCCGATCGGGCTGGAATAGGTGCGGCCGAACAGGGTGGTCGACTGGTCGCGCACCGAGACATCGACCAGGTAGCGCGGCACGATGCGCGCCTTGCGGAACGCCTGCTCGTTGGTGACGAGGCCGACCTCGTCGTCGGTGCCGCCCTCGATGAAGTCGTAGGCGATCTTGGGCAGCCGCTTCTTGGCGAGCTTGCGCAGATCATCGATGTTCACCACGCCGTCCATCGTCTCACTCCTCGATCCGTCGGCAGCTGCCATTCGTTTGCAACAGTTTGACCCGCTTTGACGAGTCCGGCCAGAGCCGCGTTCCGCCCCGCGTCCCGTGACCGACGGCCCCGCTGGCATGCCGCTTGCTGCCCTCTTCCGGAAAACCGGACGAGGCCCAGGATGACGAGCTCCGCCTTTCCCATCATCGATCTTGGACCCTGGTTCGACGGCGGCCCGTCCGGCCGTCGTGCCGTCGCCGATCAGGTCCGTACCGCCTGCGAGTCGATCGGCTTCTTCGCCATCGTCGGACACCGGGTTCCCGACGGGACGATCGAGGCGATGCGCTCGGTTTCGCGGGATTTCTTCGACCTGCCGACGCCCCGGAAGATGGAAGTGGCCCGCCCCCGGCCCGAGCAGAACCGTGCCTATCACGCCGAAGGGACGGAGACCCTGGCACGGCTGGCGGGCAACGAGACCCCGCCCGACTACAAGGAGGTGTTCGCGATCGGACCGCTCGACGTGCCCGCCGACGATCCCTGGTATCACAGCGCGCCCGGTGCATACCCGAACTACGCCGCCAACCTCTGGCCCTCTGACCTCGCCGGCTTCGAGCCTGCCTGGCGGGCCTACTGGACGGCGATGGAAGGCCTGCAGGACACGATCAGCCGGATCTTCGCGCTGTCGCTCGACCTGCCGGAGGACTGGTTCGCGCGTGCCCTCGCGCGCCATTGCAGCATGTTGCGGGCGCTCAATTATCCCGCCCAGCACCAGCTTCCCCGGCCGGGACAGCTGCGCGCCGGCGAGCACACCGACCTCGGCATGATGACGATCCTCAAGAACGAGGCCGCCGATGGCGGGCTCGAAGTGCGCGACCTCGACGGCAAGTGGCACGAGGCGCCGCCGGTCGAGGAGGGATTCGTGGTCAACATCGGCGATCTCCTGATGCGCTGGTCGAACGACCGCTTCCGGTCGACCCTGCATCGCGTGGCCAATCCCCGCTCGGGCGGCGGCGCCCGGCGCCTGTCCATCGCCTACTTCGTGGCGCCGGCCTACGATGCGCTGATCGAATGCCTGCCGGGCTGCGCCACGGCGAACCGTCCGGCGAAGTATCCCGCGGTGACCGTCGCCGCCTATCGCAACGCCCGCTTCGCCCGCACAGCGGCACCCATCGTCACCGCCGCCTGAGACGGCCAGAATCCCCTACTCCCCGTCGGACCCTTGCGTTAGCGTCGGCAAAACGCCGAAGAGCAACAAGGGAGGCCGCGTCATGGAGTTGACGGACCAACAGATCGAGCAATTCGATCGCGACGGTTTCCTCGTGTTCCCAGACCTGTTCGACCGCAGCGAAGTGGCGGTGCTGCGCCGCGAGGTCGCCCGCCTCTCCGGAATCGACAGCGAGGAGGTCGTCCGCGAGCATACCGGCGGCGTCCGAACCATCTTCCGCGTCCACGAGGATGACGGTGCGACCCGTTCGAGGCCCTTCCACGCGCTGGTTCGCACGCCGCGACTGCTGCGGCCGGTGCAGCAGGTGCTGAAGGACGACGGTGTCTACGTCTATCACACCAAGATCAACACCAAGCCCGCCATCGAGGGCACGGTCTGGCAATGGCACCAGGATTACGGCTCGTGGATGCGCGACGGCTGCCGGCGGCCCGACATGGCGACCTTCAACCTGATGATGACCGACACGACCGAGATGGGCGGCGCCCTCTACCTGATCCCCGGCAGCCACAAGCTCGGCCGCATCGAGCCGGTCTACGACGAATCGACCTCCTACAAATTCTGGGCGATGCCGAAGCAACGGATGATCGAGATCCTGAAGAGCTCGCCGGAGCCCGTTGCCGTCACCGGCCGTGCCGGAACCTGCGTGTTGTTCCATTGCAACGTGCTGCATGCGTCGGGGCACAATCTCTCGGCCGACGACCGCTGGCACATCTACGTTTCCTGCAACACGGTCGCGAACAGGCCGAAGCTCGGCAACGATCCGCGACCCGACTGGGTTGTGTCCCGCAACTGGCATCCCCTTCCCCTAGAAGCGGATGACGGTGTACTGAAGGCGGCGTGATGCCCGGTTCGCAGCTAGATCCGGCGAGCAGGAACGCCATTCATTGATCCGCCGGTATCTTCCCGAGATCGACACGCTCCGCGCCATCGCGGTGACGCTGGTCGTTCTCTTCCACGCCTACCCGACGCTGGTGCCCAACGGCTTCCTGGGCGTGGACATCTTCTTCGTCATCTCGGGATACGTGATCTCGCGCGCCTACCTCTTCCCGCTCCTCGAGCGCCGCGCGAGCCTGGCCGATTTCTACTCCGCCCGCTTCCGCCGTCTGGCGCCGGCACTGTTCCTGACCCTGGGGGTCACGACCGCCGTGGCCTTCATGCTCCTGATGCCGCGCGATCTGATGAACCTCGCGTGGTCGCTCATCGCCCAGCCTTTCTATGTCCAGAACTTCTACTACTGGAACGAGGGCGACTATTTCGCCCTGCCGCTGGAGAAGCCGCTGCTCCACACCTGGAGCCTGGCGGTCGAGGAGCAGTTCTACCTCGCCTTCGGCGCTCTGTTCCTGGTGGCGGGCGGGCGGCGCCGGCTGTTCTGGAGTCTGCTGATCGGCATGCCCTGCCTTTCGCTGCTCTTCTACTTTGCCTTCAACACTGCGGGCCTCTCGCCGCGGGCGGCCTTTTACCTGTTGCCGGCACGGCTCTGGCAGCTGGGCCTCGGCATCCTGGCCTTCTGCGTCGTACGCAAGTATCGCGAGGGGCCCGAGCGATCGCGCCCCTTCCTGTCACTCATCGCGGTCGGCCTCGTCTGTATCGCCCCGCTCATCACCATGGGGAACATGAATCTTGCGCCGACGGCGCAGACACTGACAGCCTGCGCCGCCACCGCCTGGGCGCTCGCGCTCATCGAGCTGCATACCGGTCATTTCGCACTCCTGCGCCTGCGGGCCGTCCGCTACATCGGCAAGATCTCGTACCCTCTCTATCTCTGGCACTGGCCGCCGCTGTCGATCGGCGCGATCGTCCTCGACCGCCCGCTGAACGCCTTCGAGTCGACGCTGGCGATGATCCTGGCCATCGTGCTCGCGAGCCTGACCTATCACTTCGTCGAGACGCCGATCCGCTCTCGCCGGCTGATCCCCGACCGGCGCGCCCTTTTCCGCGCCTTCTGCACCGTCTCGATCGCCACGCTGGCGATCGGCACGATCATCCTCGCAACCAACGGGGCCGCCTTCCGCTATCCGGAGCGAGTGGCCTTTCTGTTCGGCACGCAGCAGGACCGCGTAACGGGCCGATGCCCGACCCCCGACCAGATTCTCCAGCCGATGGCCCGGCTTTGCCCCGTAAACGCGGTCGAGAGGGATTCCGGTATCCTTGTGATCAGCGACTCGCACGCCGACCAGTATCGCGATGTGCTGGCTGCGTTGGGCCACGCCTACGGCATGCCTGTCTCCTACACTCGCACCAACCACAACTTCATCGGCCAGATCCGCAATCCCTAAGCATCCTCTCGCCCGAGCCCATAATGTGCGCCAATGGCGCGTGCGCCTCGGACACCGACGAGCGTCCCAACTGATTCGACAACAACCACGTGACCCAGACTGGCGCAAAACGCATTGCCCCCTCTTCAAGGAAACTTTCGCCCGTGTCGCTGCCAATCGTTGAGTCCCCGAATTCCCTGATCCTCCACCAGTACGATTTTTCGAACTTCGCCGAGAAGGCGCGCCTGATGATGGGCTTCAAGGGCCTCCCTTGGCGGGCCGTCGAGATCCCGCCCATCGCGCCCAAGCCCAAGCTGACGCCGCTGACCGGCGGCTATCGCCGCACGCCGGTGCTGCAGGACGGTGCCGATGTCTGGTGCGATACGAAGCTGATCGCCCGTGAGCTGGAGCGACGCGTGCCCCAGCCGACCTTCTATCCTCCGAGCACCTCGGGCACCGCCGACGCCATCGCCTGGTGGGCCGAGCAGCAGTTCATGCGCCCGACGGCGCTCTACGTCTCGGGCATCAATGCCGACCACATGCCCGAGGGGCTGCATGCCGATCGCGCGAGGCTGCACGGCCTGCCGATGCCGTCGATCGAGGCGGTGCGCAAGGCCGCCT
>CAIYWM010000097.1 GCA_903929895.1 uncultured Alphaproteobacteria bacterium | reverse complement strand
CGCCGCCAACGGTCAGCCGACCGCCCGCTGGTTCCTCCACGGTTTCTGCGCCTGAAGGGGAGAGGGAAATGGAGACGGCAACAGCAACGGCCAGACGGGGCACCACGCTCACCATCCGCGGCCTCGATGTCGCGATCATCGAACGCCTGAAGATCCATGCGCGCGCCAGGGGCCGCTCGCTCGAAGCCGACCTGCGCGACCTGCTGACCTACGCGTCGGGCCAGCCGCTGGTGCTCGATCCGCTGGAAGAGGCCGACCGCATCGCCGCCATGACACCGCGATCCGTCGCGCAGATGGGAGGCGGCACGTGATCGTCGTCGTCGATCCCGGCGTCGCCATCAAATGGTTCGTCGAGGAGCCCTTGCGGCCGCAGGCACGCTCGCTGCTGGTCAACCGCCACGAGGTGATCGCGCCCGACATCCTGATCGCGGGCGTCGCCGAACTGGCCTGGCAGAAGACGACACGCGGCGAGATCACGGCCGAGCAGGCCGAGCCCATCGTGCGCAACATCGCGCTGCCGTCGTTCATCTCGGCCTTCGTTGAGTCGCCGCAGCTGCGCAACCGCGCCCTGGCCATCGCCCTGCAATGCGGCCGGCCGGTGCACGAATGCTTCTACGCCGCCTGCGCCGAGTCCGCCCAGGCGCCGCTGGTCAGCGCCGACGAGGCGTTCCTGCAGGCGCTGAAGAGCGAAGGCATTCCGGTGCGGGGTATCCCGCTCGCCCAGGCGAACGAACTCGTCGATCCCTGATGCCATGGACTATGCCGAGCTCCAGGTCACGACCAACTACAGTTTCCTGCGCGGGGGCTCGCACCCGCAGGAACTGGTCGAACGGGCAATCGAGCTTGGCCATACCGCCATCGGCATCACCGACCGCAACACGCTGGCCGGCGTCGTGCGTGCCTTCGCGGCCTCGCGTGATGAAAAGCATCCGAAGGATCCCGGGAAAGACAGGATCAGGCTGCTGGCCGGCAGCCGCCTCGAAACCCGCGACGGCTGTTCGCTGCTCGCCTATCCGACCGACCTCGACGCCTACAAGCGCCTGTCCCGCCTGCTGACCCTGGGCAACCGTCGCACCGAGAAGGGCAAATGCGACATCGGCTTCGACGATCTCGCCGCGCATGCCGAGGGCCTGCTGGCCATCGTGCTGCCGCCTCGCAATCCCGGAGACCCGGCCTTCCGCGACAGGCTGCGGGCCCTGGCCGGACTGTTCGGCGACCGCTGCTACCTCGCGGGCACGATGCTGTTCCGGGGCGACGATGCGCGGCGCCTGGCCCGGCTCGACGATCTCGCCACCGAGATGGGAGTGAAGTTCGTCGCCACCAACGACGTGCACTATCATGTCCCCGAGCGGCGGGCGCTGCAGGATGTCGTGACGGCGATCCGCCTGGGCTGCACCGTCGAGGAGCTTGGCTTCCGCCGCTTCGTCAGCGCCGAACGCCACCTCAAGGAACCCGCAGAGATGGCGCGCCTGTTTCGCCGCCATCCCCATGCCATCGCGCATACCCAGGAGATTGTGAAGCGCTGCGGCTTCTCGCTGCGGCAACTCACCTACCAGTATCCGGTCGTCTACGAGGGCGGAGAAACGCCCATGGACAAGCTCATCCGCCTGACCTGGGAAGGTGCGAAATGGCGAT
>CAIYWM010000096.1 GCA_903929895.1 uncultured Alphaproteobacteria bacterium | reverse complement strand
GCCGCCGCGTAATCCTCCTCGCGCAACGACAGCAGCTTGGAGCGCACGGCGCGTCCCAGGCCCGGCCAGTCGAGCAGCGCCAGGATGATGGTGATGCCGAAATAGACCAGCAGCGGCGACCAGGTGACGGGCAGCGCCGCCGACAGAGCGAGCCACAGCGGCAGGTGCGGGAAGCTCTTGATGATCTCGGTCAGCCGCTGGACGACGCTGTCGATCCAGCCGCCGTAATAGCCCGCCAACCCGCCCAGGATCAGGGCGAGCGCGAAGGACAGGGCGATGCCGATGACGCCGATGGTGAGCGAGATCCGGGCCGCGTAGACGATGCGACTGAACATGTCGCGTCCCAATCGGTCTGTACCCAGCAGGAACAGGGTCCCGTCCTCCGGGGGGCAGACGAAGTGGAAGCGGCCCTCGATCATGCCCCAGAACTCGTAGCTCTCGCCCAGGCAGAAGAAGCGCAGCTTCTGCGGCTTGGTCGTGTCGGGCGAGTAGATGCGCTGCAGGGTGGCCGGATCGCGCTCCATCTTGAGGCCGTAGACGAACGGCCCGAGGAAGGAGCCCTCGTGGAACAGATGGACCCCTTGCGGCGCCGCGAAGATGTAGCGCGAGTGCCGCGTGTGCAGGTCGTAGGGCGCGATGAACTCGCTGATGAACGTCGAGAAGTACATCAGCAGCAGGAAGACCATCGAGACGACCGCCGGCTTGTGGCGGCGGAAGCGCCACCACATGAGCTTCCACTGGCCCGCCATGTAGTAGCGTTCCTGCTCGGCGGTCAGCTTGTCGGCGACGTAGGGGTCCCACGGCTCCTGGGAGACGAAGTGGGGCGTGCGGCGCGGGGTATTGGGTGTCGTGTCAGTCATGGCACCCTCACTTTTCCGAACTGCCGAAGCGGATGCGCGGATCGAGCGCGGCGAGCGCCAGGTCCGAGATCAGCATGCCGATGACGGTGAGCACCGCCACGAACAGCAGGAACGTCGCGGCGAGGTTGACGTCCTGGGTCTTGAGCGCGCTCAGCAGCATCGGGCCCGTGGTCGGCAGCGACAGCACGACCGAAACGATCACCGAGCCCGAGATGACGTCGGGCAGCAGGCCGCCGATGTCGGCGACGAACGGGTTGATGGCGTGGCGAAGCGGATACTTCACCAGCAGCCTCATGGGCGGCAGGCCCTTGGCCCGGCCGGTGACGACATACTGCTTCTGCAGCTCGTCGAGCAGGTTGGCGCGCAGCCGGCGGATCATGCCGGCGGTGCCCGACATGCCGATCACGATCACGGGGATGATCAGGTGCTGCATCACCGAGACGACCTTGCCCCAGCTCATCGGCTGATCGATGTATTCCGGATCCATGAGGCCGCCGATCGAGAGGCCGAAATAGACCTTGCCGACATACAGCAGCACCAGCGCCAGCAGGAAGTTCGGGATCGACAGGCCGATGAAGCCGATGAACGACGCGACGTAGTCGCCCAATCTGTACTGGTGGGTGGCGGCATAGACGCCGATGACGAAGGACACGATCCAGATGAAGGCGATCGTGCTGGTCTCCATGATGATCGTGAGCATCATCCGTTCGCTGATCAGGTCGGCGACCGGCACCGTGTCCTGGCAGGAAAGCCCGAAGTCCCAGCGGAAGATGCCGCCGACCCATTCCAGGTAACGCTGCCAGAGCGGGTGATTGAGGCCATACAGCTCGCGCAGTTCGTCGGCGCGCGCGTGGGCATCCGGATCGCCGCGCGCCAGCAGCTCCTCGATCTGCGAAGTGACGCAGTCGCCGGGCGGCAGGTCGATGATGAAGTAGACGAGCGCGCTGATCACGAAAAGCGTCGGGATCATCAGCAGCACGCGGCGGACAATGAATTGCAGCATGTCAGACCACCTCTCGCCCGTTGGGCCGCGAGACGCGGACAAAGTGGCCGGGCTCGGCCTCGGTCCAGAAGAGCGGCGTCCGGCCGTCGTCGCGGAACGGATCGGGCCAGACCGTGGGATCGGACGCCTTGCCCTCCATCAGCGCCCCGAGATCGAGGCGGGCGTCGGGATCGGGCATCGGCACCGCGGAGAGAAGCGCCTTGGTGTAGGGGTGCATGGGATTCTTGAACAGCTCGCCCGCCGGCGCGAGTTCGACCAGGCGGCCGGCGCACATCACGGCGATGCGGTCGGCGATGTAGTCGACCACCGCGAGATTGTGGCTGATGAAGAGGTAGGTGAGGCCGAGCTGCTTCTGCAGGTCCTTGAGCAGGTTCAGGATCTGCGCCTGGATCGACACGTCGAGCGCCGAGACCGGCTCGTCGCAGATCACCATGTCGGGCCTGAGCGCGAGCGCGCGCGCAATGCCGATTCGCTGGCGCTGGCCGCCCGAGAAGGAGTGCGGATAGCGACTGAGGTGCCGGCGGTCGAGACCGACCATCTCCATCAGCTCGGCCACCATCTCGCGGCGATAGGCATCGTCGCCGATCTTATGGATGACCAGCGGCTCGACCAGGATGTCGAACACCGTCATGCGCGGATTGAGCGAGCCGAACGGGTCCTGGAAGATGAACTGCAGCTTGGTGCGGAAGCGGTTGAGCTCCGCCCCCTCGAGGCTCATCACGTCGATCTTGCGGCCCCAGTCGTCGAAGATCACGCGGCCGCCCTGGCCAGCGTCGGCCGAGATGCCGCGCATCAGCATCTTGCTGAGCGTGGTCTTGCCGCACCCCGATTCACCGACCAGACCGAGGCACTCGCCGCGCAGCACGTCGAAGCTCACGTCGTTGACGGCGCGGATGGCGCGCGTCGTGCCGCCGCCCATCAGCTGTTCCATCAGCGTATCGGCCTTGCGGATGCTGAACGTCTTGGTGACGTGACGCACCTTGAGCACCGGCGCGTCGGGATTGAACGTCTCGGTGGGGGCGGAGACCGGCTTCTCCTTCAGCAGGTGGCCGGTCGTGCCCTTGATCTCGCGGATCGGCTGCAGCCGTTCGCCGGGCTCCATGTCGAAGCGCGGCACCGCATGCAGCAGCGCCCTGAGGTAGGGATGCTGCGGATCGCGGAAGATGTCGCGCAGGTCGCCCGATTCGACGACCTTGCCGCGATACATCACCACCACGTCGTCGGCGACGTTGGCGACCACGCCGAGATCGTGGGTGATCATCAGCAGCGCCATGCCCAGTTCGGACTGCAGGTCCTTCATCAGGCGCAGGATCTGGGCCTGGATGGTGACGTCGAGCGCGGTCGTCGGCTCGTCGGCGATCAGCAGCGCCGGCCGGCAGACCAGGGCCATGGCGATCATGGCGCGCTGGCGCAGGCCGCCGGACAATTCGAAGGGATAGGTCCTGAGCGCGCGCTTGGGATCGGGGAAGCCCACCATGCGCAGCATGTCGATCGTGAGCCCGTCGATCTCGGCGCGGCTGAGCTTGCGGCCGCTCTTGCCGCCCAGCGGACCGCCGGGTTGTGCGCCGTGCAGCTCGACGGCCTCGCCGATCTGGTCGCCCACCGTGTGAAGGGCCGACAGCGAGGTCATCGGCTCCTGGAAGATGATCGAGATCTGGCCACCGCGGATGCGCCGCATGGCCGGGCCTGACCGGTCGATGCGGGCGATGTCGACGACGCCCTGGTTGACGCGCGGATCCTGGAACAGGATGGAGCCGGAGGCGATGGTCGCGGTGCGCGGCAGCAGGCCCATGATCGCCTGGCTGCAGACCGACTTGCCCGAGCCCGACTCGCCCACCAGCGCCACCGTGCCACCGGGCGGGATGGAGAACGACACCTTGTCGACGGCGCGCAGCACGCCTTCGTGCACCCCGAATTCGACGGTGAGGTCCTCGACGCGCAGCAGATCCTTCATAATTCTTCCTGACCCACCACCACGATGCCCATCGATCTCAGGTTCGCCCGCGTCGCATCGCTCAGCGGCGCACCTGTCGCCTTGGCCGCCTCCGCCGCCCGCTCCACGATATCGTGAAAGCCTTCCAGCGAGGAATCGACCTTTATCAACCTGCCGCCTGTCGAGCCGACGCTAAGCTGCATCCAGCCGTCCGACCGGTCGCGCTTGGTCGAGAAGTAGCTGAGCTTCAGGCGGTCGAGACGATTCCATTCCACCAGTGTCCCGACAGGCCCGTCGGCGCAGAGCGTATCCGGCCCCAGAACGAAGCGCGTGCGATGCCGCAGGGCCGTGCGAACCAGAAACAGCGTAAAGAGCGCGAAACCCGCCAGCAGAAAAGCCGCCAGCCAGCGATTGACGTCGAGCAGCAGGATCGGCGCGCCGCACAATACCACGCCCGCCGCGGCGCGCAGATAGTCCGCCACCAGCGTCTGCTGCGGATAGCGCAGATCTGCGGAATTCACCCACGCCCTCCCCGACGTCCGGCTTCAGGAGCAAACAGCTCGCGCGCGCTGCGCACACGGAGGCTCTCCAGCTTTGTCATTCTTCCCCACAAGGACCTTAGGAAATCCCATGCCCCGGCGTCCATCGCAAGATGATGACTGAGGATGCCGACCGGCTCGGCCTCGCCGTCGCGTGCACGTGCAAGCGCGGTCACGAGGTTGGCAAGGACCTTCTCTTCACCCGCGAAGGTGCGGCCGCCCTTCCAGTCGATCAGGTCGACATGCGTATTGACCTGCAGCAGGCCGCGAACAGGATGGACACGCGGGCGCGGCCCGAACGTCGAGAGGCCGCGATAGCCGATCTCCGGCAAGGTCGGCACGAGCACCGGCGCAATACGGTTCCATGGCGGTACCATGACAGCGAGCGCTCGCGCACCGAACAGTCGCTCCATCGCCATCCAGCCGGTGCCGAGTTCGCCCAGCGTGACCATCGCGGGGCGCTGCAGGCCGATCTCGATCTTCTTCTCCGGGGGAGTCGCATGATTGGTATGGGCATAGCCATGCTGCAGCACGTCGACCTCGGTCTCTCCCGCGAGACGGTCGGCCAGCGACGCCGTGGCCCGCGCCGGCACCACGGCCAGCGCCAGCGGCGTCCTGGCATCATTTACGATCGCGAGAAGGCGATCGAGAGCCGGACCCGCATCGACGGCGTCGTCATCGCGCCACCACAGCTCGGCGATACGGCCCTGGTCGCGCCAGCGCGCTGCCTCGTCGGCCAATGCCTGCCAGCCGCTCATGGCATCACCATCTGCTTCAGCGCAGCGACCGTGGCGGCGGCGCCGTTCGCATCGACCGGCGGAAAACTGCGGATCGAGGGGCCGGCCCATGCCCTGCCCATCGCGGCCGCGAGGCTCGCGGGCGTCAGATCGTCGGGCGCGACGGAAGCGACCATGCCGCGCTCGACCAGCACGCGCGCGCGATCGGCCTGCTCGGTTTCGCGCGCCGTGCCGAACGGCACCAGCACGGCGCGATCGCCATGGCACAGCGTCTCGACCACCGTGTTGTAGCCGGCCTGCGAGACCGACAGCGCCGCATTGCGCAGCAGCGAGGGAAAGTCGGCGCGCACCGGCTCGACGATGATGCCGTCACCGGCAGACGCGCGGAGCACTTCGGCTTCCGCTTCCGGCAGGTTGGGCCCGACCAGAAGCCGCCACCGGCGATCTGCCAGGGGCGACAGCGGCCGCGCCGCGATGGCGGCATGAAGCAGCGGGGCGCCGACGGCTCCGCCTCCGGCCGACACGATCACTTCACCCTTGCCGACGGTGTCGCCGGATTGAGGCACGGCCTCCGAATCCATGACGTAGCCGGTATAGAGAGCGCGGTCCTGGATGTCGGGCCAGGCGGGGAAACTGTCATCCAGTCGCACCAGGGCGGGATCGGCGTGGACCAGCACCGTGTCGAAGGCCTCGAACGTCTGGACCATCTCGTCGACCCTCGCCGGCGACGCGGTGCGGCGCAGCACGTCGCGGATCGACGACACGATCCACGGCGCCGACGGCCGATCCTGCGCCGCCTCGAGCAACGGCAGCAGCTCGAAGCGAAGCTGCGTGCGGCCGAAGGGAAACTGCTCGGTGAGCAGGATGTCGGGCTGCTCGGCGTCGAACAGGTCGAGCAGTTGGCGCGTGCGCTTCGCGCGGAAAGCCTCGTCGACCGGCGTGCCGTCGAGCTGCGCCAGTTCCTTGAGCCGTGCGTCGGCGGCGCGCACCGGCGGCAGTTGATGAAGCCGGGCGCCGCCCAGCGCCAGCCCGTCGACCGGGGCGCCGCCGGAGACCAGAGCCACATCGAAGCCACCCGCCGCCAGCGCCCGCGCCAGGGCAGCGGCGCGGCGCAGATGGCCTATGCCGAGCAGATGCTGCACATAGAAGAAGACGCGCGCGGTCATGAGGTGAGCGGCACGTTGAGCCGCTCGATCGTCACGCGGCCGGCGTCGTGGGCCACGAAGAAGTGCAGACACGTCCAGTCGAGCTTGTGGGGCGGGCGGCCCAGCATGTTCCACCCGGTCGCCAATGCCAGCAGCGCGCGGATCGCGGCCTTGTGCGACACCGCGACCACGGGCTCCGTCAGCGTCGAACTCCACTGCGACAGGCGGGCCATCGCGAGGCGCGGCGACTCTCCGCCCGGCGGATGGAAGTCGAGGCCGGCCGCTTCCGCCGCCGCGAAGGCCTCGCCGCCGGTCGCGCGCAGCTGCTTCACCGTGAAGCCTTCCCAGACGCCGAAACTCATTTCGCGCAGGCGTGAATCGAGGGCGACAGGCGCCGAGGGCTGCACGAGTTCGGCCGTGCGGCGCGCGCGCTGCAACGGGCTGCTCGAGCGCTTCCAGTGCGCGGCGGGCGGAGGCAACCGCCATTGCCGTGCCGCCGCCTCGCCTTCGGGGCTGAGGCAGGTGTCGGTCAGTCCCTGCAGCCGGCCGCCGGCATTCCAGGCCGTCGGGGCGTGGCGCAGAAGCGCGAAGGGCACGGCCCTCATCTCTTCACACCCGCAAGGTCGCGAGGGCGGCGCCCAGGGCACGGGCCGCGGCGCGCTCGTCGTGGTGCGCCGCCACCCGCTGCGCGGCGGCGGCACCAAGGCGTGCGCATTCGGCCGGATCCTCCAGCAGCCGCGCCACGGCCGCCGCGAAGGAGACCGCATCGCCGATCGGCGTCAGCAGACCCGTGACACGGTCGGCCACGACCGCGGGCACGCCGCCGGTGCGGCCGGCGACCACGGGCAAGCCGGCCGCCTGGGCTTCGAGAAAGGCCATGCCATACGCTTCGTTGATTGCAGGCCAAAGGTAAAGGTCCGCGGACGCGTAGAGTGCCGGCAACTCGCCGTGCGGCACGGCGCCGGCAAAGCGCACGCGGGAGCCGAAGGGCGCCATCAATCGCTCGATCTCGGGGCGCGCGGGACCGTCGCCAACCAGCAGGGCGCGCCATTCCTTGTCCCCCAGCAGGGCGAAGGCCCGGGCCAGCACGCGATAGGACTCGAGCTTGTCGCGCGTGCGCATCATGCCGACGCTGAGCAACAGGGGCGGCCGGCCCGGGTCGCGCCGTGGCGGAACCTGGAACGGACCGACGTCGATGAACGGGGGCAGCCAGACCTGGCGCGCACCAGGGCGCAGCCTCGCCTTCACCCCGGCCATGTCACGCGGATTGACGGTCAGCACGAGGTCGGCCGCCGCCAGCGCCCGCTCGACGGCGCGATGGCCGGCCCGGGTCGGTCCCTGCGCCCGGCGCGGCGCATGCGAGGCCTCGGAAATCACGTACGGCAGGTCCAGCGCCTGCGTCACCAGCGGTCCCAGCCAGTCGGGCTTGCGATAGTAGCAGTGATAGGTGAACCAGAGGTCGAAGCGCTCCGGATGATGCGCGGGCAACGACCGCCAGCGCCGGATCAAACGCCCTGCCTGCGCGCGCGCGTGCCGCTCCAGCGACAGATGCGAGGCGACCGGCGGCACGCCGGGCGCGACGCGGCTCGCGGCCGGCATCGTGACCTCGTGGCCGAGACGTTCGAGGAGGCGCGCCAGCCCGCGCGCCATCTCGCGATCCCCCGAAGGCACGGGACTGTCGGGTGCCTTCAACGGCGTGTGCAGCAGCACGCGCATGACTACTCCGCGGCGCGCGCCGTGACGGTGCTTTCGCGGTGCCGGTCCTGCAACGCCGACGCGATCCATTCGACGCCGGCCTCGTAGGAGAAGCGGGTGCGCACGACCTCGCCGGCACGCTGCGCCAGCCTCTGCCGCAGCGCCGGATCGGCGATCATGCGGGCGAGCGCGACACCGAGCTCGCGCGGCGCGGCCGGCGGCACGAGCAGGCCGGTCTCGCCATCCTCGACGAATTCGCCGATCGCCGCGGCCTGCGTCGATACGACGGGCAGGCCCTGATGCGCCGCCTCCATCAACACGTTGGGCAGGCCGTCCTGATCTCCGTCGGCGGCCTTCTTGCTCGCCAGCACGAACAGATCGGCACCGGCCAGCGCCGCGAACACCGCCTTCTGCGGCTGGCCGCCGTGCCAGGTGCAGCGATCGCCAATCCCGAGGGCGGCCGCCTGGGCCTTCAGAGCGTCGGAAAGGTCGCCCGCGCCGACATGCTCGAAGCGCCAGTGCAGACCATCCGGCAGCAAGGCCAGTGCGTTCAGCAGATCGTCGTAGCCCTTCTTCTCGACCTTGCGGCCGACCGAGAGGATCACGACGGGATCGGCAGGGTCCGAACCATCGCGCGGCGGCCGCGCCGGCGGAGGCGGCGGCAGATGGGCGAAATCGAGCCCGTGATACACGAGCCGCAGCTTTTCGGGCGTCGGCGCCAGTTCCTTCAGCCGCTGCAGGCCGACATTGGTGCAGGTCACCAGCCAGGCGCAATCCGCCAGCTTTTCCCGGACGTCCCAGGGCTCGCTCGTCCAGATGTCCTTGGCGTGGGCCGATACGCTCCACGGCAGGCCGCGCAAGGTGGCGGCGTAGCGTGTCACGGAGGCCGGCGTGTGCAGGAAATGCGCGTAGAGCCGCTCGATCGTGTCCGGGAGCTCGGCCGCCAGGACCAGCGCCTGGCCCCAGCGTCGCACGCGATTGGAGGTGCGGTCGCGCCGGAGGTCGGCGAGGAACTTGGCGCGTGCCGCGCCGTATCCGGGCAATCGGCGCGCCTTGAGCCAGGCCGAGAACACGCGCCCGGGCTCGTCCTTCAGATATTCCGGGAGATAGACGACGCGGGCCGCGACGCGATCGTGGACCGGATGACGGGCCTTGTCGGTCGGACGACGCATCGACCAGAGTTCAAGCACCACGCCCTGCGCCTCGAGGCCGGCGATCTCCTGGGCGATGAACGTCTCGGAGAGGCGCGGCCAGCCCTTCAGGATGACCGCGACTTTGGGCCCGTTCTTTTCGTTCGACATTCGCCTTCCGGAAATCAGCTGCGGTGGCGTTCCGGCAAGGGGACCGGGTCCGCCGAGGCAAGCTCGCCGGCCGACGTCGCACCGGGCGACTCGGCTAGGCCGAGCGAGGCCGGGCCGCGGTGCGGATGGGAAAGCTGCTTGGAGACGAGCCGCCACACGCTGCCCAGCCCGTCGAGCAGACCCGGCACCACGACGTCGCTCGGCAGGCCTTGCTGCGGCAGGTGGCGCAGGGCCGTGGCCATCGCCTGCGGCTCGCGGCCGCGATCGGGATCCAGCATCTCGATCAGGCCGATTTTGCGAGCCGCGCGGGCGCGGATGAACTGCTCCAGGCGTGGATGCGTGCGCGGCACGATGATCGCCCGCTTGTCGAACGACAGGATCTCGCAGAACGTGTTGTAGCCACCCATGGCGACGACACCGGCGGCGCGCTGCATCAGGGCGCCGAGGTTGTTCGTGAAGGTCAGCGTCCGGATGTTCGGGAACTTCGCGGCCCGTTCCTTGAAGGCTTCGCGCGCCGTGGCCGGCATGAACGGGCCGAACACGATGACCGCCCCATAGGGAATATTCGGGTCGGTCTCGTAGGCGGCAAGCACCCAGTCGACCAGCTCGACACCGTCGCCACCGCCGCCCGGCGTCACCAGGATGAAGGGACCGTCGATCTCCTCCATTTCGTGCGGCACGTCGCCATGCAGCGGCAACTCGCGCCGCAGATAGCCGGTGTAGACCATCTTGTGACGCACCGAGGGCGGCACGTCGATGCCGGTCAGGGGCTTGTTGATCTGCGGCAGGCCGTAGACCCAGATCTCGTCGTAGAGATCGCGCAGCGCCGGCACGACATTCGTGCGTTCCCACTCCTTGGCCAGCTGGGCGGGATCGTCCATCACGT
>CAIYWM010000095.1 GCA_903929895.1 uncultured Alphaproteobacteria bacterium | reverse complement strand
TGCGCCGGTAGGGCGGCATGGCGACGACCGACTTGCCGTCGATCGCGATGTCGCCCGCGGTCGGCGTCTCGAAGCCTGCGATCATCATCAGGGTCGTGGTCTTGCCCGAGCCGCTGGGTCCCAGCAGCGTCAGGAACTCGCCCGAGCGGATGTCGAGCGAGACTCCGTCTACGGCCTTGGCCGTGGCGCTGGCGCGATCGTAGGTCTTCTCCAGGTTGGAGAGCGTCACCGATGCGCCGCTGTCTGAGGCGGAGCCGGCTCCGTTCATGGCAGCGCCGGTCATCGCGTCAGCTCAACAGCCACTTGTTGAACTTGGGAATGACCGTCTCGCGATTGTCGATCCACCAATCGTAGTTGTAGTTGACGAGCTGCTTCTTGATGTCGGGCGCGCTCGGCAGGACGGCCAGGCGTTCCGTCGGGATGTACTCGTTCGACTTGGCGTTCACCGACCCATAGGGAATGCCGAGGCACACGCGGGCCTGCGGGATGGCCATGGTCGAGTAGGCCACGAATTTCATGGCGTTAACCTTGTTCTTGGCCCCCTTGGGAATGCCCCAGGCGTCGCGCTTCAGCAGACCCTGGTTCCAGCTGACCGCCGCGGGCACGCCGGCGGCCTGCAGCGCGGCCATGCGGCCGTTCCACACCGTGGTCATCGTGACTTCGCGATCGGTCAGGAGCTGGATGGGCACCGCGCCGGTGTCCCACCATTTGAAGACATCCTTCTTGATCTTGCTGTAGCTCGCGAGCGCCTTGTCGATGTCGATCGGGTAGAGCTTGTCGGCCGGCACGCCGGCCGCCATCAGCGCGAATTCCATCTCGGGCCAGCCGCCGCTGTTGGTGCCGAACATGGCGCGGTCGCCGGGGAACTTCTTGGTGTCCCAGAAGTCGGCCCAGCCCGACGGGACGGCGCCCTTGAAGGCATCGGTGCGATAGGCGAGGACCTGTGCCCAGACCAGCATTTCCAGGCCGTACTCGAAGCGGTACTGGGCCTCCACGCCGGGATCGACGATGTCGTAGTCGATCTTCTCGAAATAGTCGCCGCGCTTCTGGAGGTTCATGATCGAGCCGCGGCTGAGCTGCGCCATGTCCCATTCGACGTTGCCGGTCTCGACCATGGCCTTGACCTTGGTCGCGTCGGAGCCCGGGAAGGCACGCACCTTGATGCCCGTGATCTTCTCGAACGGTTCGAAATAGGCCTTCAGCTGGACCTCCTGCATCAGGCCGCCGAAGGTGGCGATGCGGACTTCGCCGCTGCCCTTGAGGATATCGGGCACGGTCGTCTGCTCGGGCCAGGCGGCCTGGCCATAACTCGGCCGGATGAAGGGGGCTGCCACGAGGCCTGCGCCAATGAGCCCCAGGGTTGTGCGCCTGCCGATTGTCTTCTTGCTCATGGTGTCGTCCTTCCCGTTCGGCTGGATCAGTAAGCGAGGAGATTTTCCCTGAACTGCTTGTGCTCGTAGGACTTGCGCACCAGGCCGCGATCCTGGAGGGCGGGGACCAGCCCGTCCTCGATCTCTGCCAGGGTGCGGCGGTTGACGTTGGGCATGGAGAAGAGGAAGCCGTCGCGACCGACCTCCTGCATGACCTCGCCCATGCGCGCGGCCACCGAATCGCAGGTGCCGCATAGATCGATCGACAGGTCGACGGCGTTGAACGAGGCCATGGTCTGGCGGATCGAGCGGCCGTTGGCCAACGCTCTGAACTGCTCGAGGTTGAGCTGGTGACCATTGGTGGTCACGTCGTCGGGCAGCGGCTTGTCGAGGTCGAACTTGCCGAAGTCGATGTTGGTGACCTTGCCGAAGTGGGCGAGGCGCTCCTGGATGTTGGCCTGTGCCATCAACTCGCGCTTCTTCTTGCGCTCCAGTGCCTCTTCCATGGTCTCGCCGAGGATCGGGTTGATCAGGTAGAGCACCTTGCAGTCGTTCGGGTTGCGGCCCAGCGCCACCATGTGCTTGCGCACGTCGTCGCGGTAGGCGCGCATGGCGTCGATGCCCTTGGCGTTGACCACGATCGTGTCGGCATGGGCGGCCGCGAAGCGCCGGCCGCGCGGCGAGCCGCCGGCCTGGGCGATCACCGGCCGACCCTGCGGGCTGGGGCCGGAGTTGAGCGGGCCGCGGGTCTTGAAGTACTTGCCCTCGTAGTTCACGCCGTGGACCTTGGTGTGGTCGATCAGGTTGCCGCTCTTGCGGTCGGCGATCATCGCGCCCGGCTCCCACGAGCCCCACAAGCCGCGCACCACCTCCATGTATTCGTCGGCCATGTCGTAGCGCAGGTCGTGCTCGGGCATGCCGGGCATGCCGAAGTTCATCGCCGCGAAGTCGGAGCTGCCGGTGACGGCATTCCAGCCGGCACGCCCGGCCGACACCTGGTCGAGCGTCGCCATGAGGCGGGCCAGCAGATAGGGGTGGTAGGCGTAGGTGCCGAAGGTGGGCACGATGCCGATGCGCGAGGTCACCTGGGTCATCAACGCGGCCACCACCGACGGATCCTGCCGCGGCACCGCGATGGCCTTCTTCAGGTAGATCTCGGTCGAGCCGCCGAAGCTCTCGCCGACGTAAGAGGAATCCTCGAGGAGGATGTAGTCGAAGCAGGCCCGCTCCAGGCTGCGCGCCATGTCGAGGAACAGCTCAGGCTGCTCCCATGTCGTCCCGATGTGCCCTGTCCAGGGCTCCCCCCAGGCCTGCACACTGGAGCCCTGCAAGAACCACGCGAGATGAAATGGGTTGGTCGCCACGAACGCCCTCCGATGCCGCCTGCTCGGCATACGTGACGCAAATACTGTGCCGGGAGTTCGCAGGGCGGCTCTGCGTTCCAAGGGGGAAAGAGCTGATCGCACCGCAACGCGAGTTGCGTTACGATCAGGCCTGCGGCGTGGCCGAACAAAGCAGGAGCGCGAGATGGATACGGTGATGCAATCCGACAAGCTCGATATGACCGAAGCCGAATGGCAGGCTCGTTGCGACCTGGCGGCGCTCTACCGGATTACCGACCTCTTCGGCTGGACCGACACGATCGACACCCACATGACGGTGCGCATCCCGGGCGAGCCCAAGTGCTTCCTGATCAACAATTACGGCGACCTGTTCGACGAGATCACCGCCTCGAGCCTGGTGAAGATGGACATCGACGGCAACGTCTACGCCAAGGACGGCAAGTTCAACGCCGCCGGCTTCACCATCCATTCGGGCGTCTACAAGGCGCGGCCGGATGCAAACTGCGTGATGCATACGCACACCCGCGCCGGCACTGGCGTCTCGGTCCTGAAGAAGGGCATTCGCCCGATCAGCCAGGATGCGCTCTCGGTCTATGACGACCTCGTCTATCACGAGTACGGCATGCCGACGTCGCAGGAAGAGTGCGATGCGCTGGGTGTGTCGTGCCAAAGCGGCAACTCGGTGGTGCTGCGCAACCATGGCCTGCTGACCGTCGGCTCCACGATCCCGGGCGCTCTGCGGCGCATGTACATGCTGGAGCGCGCCTGCGAGGTCGAGGTCATCGCCCGCAGCCTCGACGAGGAGGCCGCGCCGATCGAGGAAGACGTGATCCGCCAGTACGGCGAGCGCGCCAAGCAGCAGCGCGCCAATCCGGA
>CAIYWM010000094.1 GCA_903929895.1 uncultured Alphaproteobacteria bacterium | reverse complement strand
CCGCGGCACAGACGGCAAGGATGGTGGGGCAGGTGAGCAGGTAGCGATAGGGCACGCGCTCGTTGCTGCCGCTGGCGCTGACCGGCGGGTCGACGAGGGTGCCCTCGCGGCCGAAGATCAGCCACAGGACGGCCCAGACCAGGCCCGCGATGCCCAGCGCGCCGAACGCCCAGTGCCAGGAGTAGGTCTCGATGATCCAGTTGAGCAGGGGGACGGCGATGATGACGCCGAAGGCCGATCCCTGGGCAATGACGGCCGTCGGCAGTCCGCGCAGCGAGTCGGGAAACCATTTGTAGATGGCGTGAGTCGCAACCGGGCCGGCCGGGCCTTCGCCGGCGCCCAGGATGATGCGGCAGACGATCAGCGTTTCCAGGCTCACCATGCCCAGCATCGGAAACTGCACCACCGACCAGATGATCGCCATCACCAGCAGCGTGTGTTTGGTCTGCACGCGGTTGGAGATGAAGCCGACGACGATTGCCGAGACCGCGAAGAGCAGGAAGAACGCCGAGCCGATGTCGCCGAACTGCTCCGGTGTCAGGCCGAGATCCCGGGTGAGGGGAACGGCCGCCAGTCCCACGACGACCTTGTCGGCGAAGTTGATCAGCATGAAGAGGAAGAGCAGGGCGGTCATGCCCCAGGCCCCCTTGAGGGGGCGGTCCTGGACGGTCACGTGGGCGTTTCTCCTTGGCGTCCTGTTGGCCGGACGCGCATGTCCATCTGACAGGGGATTGCTCTGGTGCGTCAAGGAACGCCGGGCATGCGGCGAAGCGCGGCGCGCGCGGCCAGTCTCCGGCGATCGGCTTCAGGCCGTATGAAGAGCAGGCCGATGAGACCGCTTGCCAGCAGGAGGCCGCCCAGGAGCGTGAAGCCGTTGTCGTAGCCGGCCAGGCGCGCGGCCGCGTCCTGCACCACCACACCCATTGCGAAAGGCGCAATGACTCCGCCCAGGGTCATGATCGAGTTCACGATGGCCAGCATGGCGGCGCGTTGCGACTGCGGCGTCAACTCGCTCACCACCAGCGGCACGGCGACGAAGATCGGGCTGCCGATCGCGGTGCCGGCGATCAGGATTGCAAGCTTGAGGTCGGGGGCCGACGTGAAGCCGATGAAGGGCAGGATGCAGCCGCCGGCCATGACGGCGGCCGAGGCAAGAATGCCGCGGGAGACCCGGCTCGAGGCACCACCGGCCTTGAGGCGCTGCGAGAGCCAGCCACCGGCAAGCACGACCACCAGCCCGGCAATCCACGGCAGGACACTGAGATTGCCGCCGAGTGTCTGGGAAAAGCCCAGCCCGTCGACGAGGTAGGGCGTGAACCAGGTGAGGCCGAGCGCCAGTCCCCAGTAGCTGGCGAAGCCCGTGCAGCAGGCCGCCAGGATGGTGGGGCAGGTGAGCAGGTCGCGATACGGCACGCGGGGCTCGCCGTCGACGTGTTGCGTTATCGGAGGGTCGACCAGCGTGCCTTCGCGGCCGAAGAAGAACCACAGGATGCTCCACAGCAGGCCGGCAATGCCGATCGCGCCGAAGGCCCAGTGCCAGGAGTGGTGGACGATGATCCAGTTCAGCGCCGGCACCGCCACGATGACGCCGATCGCCGAGCCCTGGGCCACCACTGCGGTAGGGACGGCACGCAGCGAATCGGGAAACCATTTGTAGAGCGCGTGGGTCGCCACCGGCCCGGCCGGCCCCTCGGCGGCGCCGAGCAGGATGCGGCAGGCGATCAGCACCTCGAAGCTCACCAGGCCCAGCATCGGGAACTGCAGCAGGGACCAGAAGATCGCCATGGCGAGCAGGGCGTTGCGCGCCGGAAGGCGATTGGCGACGAAGCCGACCAGGACCGCCGAGAAGGGGAAGAGGAAGAAGAACGCCGAGCCGATCAGCCCGAACTGCTCCGGGGTGAGCTTGAGGTCCTCCATGATCGGCTTGGCGGCAAGGCCGACCACCATCTTGTCGGCGAAGTTCACGAGCATGAAGAGGAAGATCAGGAACGTGATTCCCCAAGCCCCCTTCAGGGCCGATCCTGGACGGCCACGCGGTGCTTCTCCCCTGCTCGCCACGCGCATCAGATGGGATGCGATGGGAGGCGTCAAGGAATGGCGGTAGTCCCTCGGTTGACAGGGCTTCGTGCCGTTCGGGCATGAAAAAGGGGCGCCCAAGGCGCCCCTTCTCAAAATTCATGAACTGACGATCAGTTCTTCACGAGCGGGCACTTGCCGTCCTTCATCGGACGAAAGGCTTCGCTGCCCGGCACCGTGGCGACCAGCTTGTAGATGTCGTCCTTGCTCTTGGACTCGGCCGGAGTCTTGACCTGGAAGAGATACATGTCGCGCTCCAGGCGGCCGTCCTCGCGCAGCTTGCCGTTCTTGGTCATGACGTCGTTGACGGGGATCTCCCGCATCTTCGCCATAACCGCCTTCGGCTCGTCGGTGCCGGCGGCCTGCACGGCCTTGAGGTAGTGCAGGGTCGAGCTGTAGACGCCGACCGTCAGCATGCTGGGGATCTTGTCCTTCTTGGCGCGGAAGCGCTTGGTCCAGGCCCGGGTCTCGTCGTTGAGATCCCAGTAGAAGGCCTCGGTGAGCACGAGGCCCTGCGCCACCGGCAGGGTGAGGGCAGCCACGTCGGTCGAGAAGACCAGCAGGCCGGCGAGGCGCTGGCCGGCCTTGGTGATGCCGAATTCGCCGGCCTGCTTGATCGAGTTGATCGTGTCCTGGCCCGCGTTGGCAAGGCCGATGACCTTGGCCTTCGAGGCCTGGGCCTGGAGCAGGAAGGACGAGAAGTCCTGCGTGCTGAGCGGATGCCGGACGCCGCCGACGACCTTGCCGCCGGCAGCCGTCACGACTGCGGTCACGTCGCGCTCGAGCGCATGGCCGAAGGCGTAGTCGGCGGTGAGGAAGTACCAGGAGTCGCCGCCGTCCTTGACGACCGCGCCGCCGGTCACCTTCGCCAGCGCGTAGGTGTCGTACACCCAGTGCGCGCCGGTCGGCGAGCAGGCGGGGCCGGTCAGGTCGGCCGACGCCGCGCCGGTGTTGATGTCGATCATGCCCTTTTCCTGGGCGATCTTGCGGACGGCCAGCGCCACCGAGGACGTGCCGATGCCGGTGATCATCTTCACGCCGTCGACGTCGTACCACTTGCGTGCGATCGCCGCGCCAACGTCGGGCTTGGTCTGGTGGTCGGCCTGCAGGACCTCGATCGGACGGCCGAGAACCTTGCCGCCGAAATCGTCGATTGCCATCTGGATGGCCTCGACCTCGCCCTGGGTGAGGTCGCCATAGACGCCCGAGAAGCCTTCCATGACGCCGATCTTCAGCGGCTGGGGCGCCTGGGCCTGGGCATAAGTCGCCAGGCCGATGACGGCGAGACCGGCGACGGCGGCGGCCGCTCCGGCGTGCCTGATGCTGGTTGTGAACTTCACGGTCTTGATCCTCCCAATGTTCTTCCCCGTTTCGAGTGTTCGAAATCTATCCATGTGTCGAAGCCGACGCCAGTGCTGGACAGCGGCGCAAAGCTTCGATTTATTCGCGGCACAGGGAGAGCCGATGGCCAACGAAGAGATAATTCTCGAGGCAGCCGGACTGACGAAGGAGTTCAAGGGCTTCATCGCGGTCAAGAACGTCAATCTGCGCGTGAAACGCCACACAATTCACGCGTTGATCGGGCCAAATGGCGCGGGCAAGACGACCTGCTTCAACCTCCTGACGCACTTCCTGACCCCGACCGCGGGCCAGATTCACTTCAACGGACGCAACATCACCGGCAGTTCGCCGGCGGCGATCGCCCGCATGGGGCTCGCCCGGTCGTTCCAGATCTCAGCCGTGTTTCCCCATCTCAGCGTGCGTGAAAACGTCCGCGTCGCCCTGCAGCGCAAGCTCGGGATTTCCTTCCAGTTCTGGCGCTCCGAAAGCGTGCTCGGCCGCCTCGATGCCCGGGCGCTGGAGCTGGTGGCCGCCGTCGGCCTCGCCGACTTCGCGGAGGCGCAGGCCGTCGATCTTCCGTATGGCCGCAAGCGCGCCCTGGAGATCGCCACGACCCTGGCGCTCGAGCCTGAAATGATGCTGCTCGACGAGCCGATGGCCGGCCTCGGCCAGGAAGACATCAAGCGTATCGCCGCCCTGATCCGCACCGTCGCCAGGGACCGCACCGTCCTGATGGTCGAGCACAACATGTCCGTCGTCGCCGACCTCTCGGACACGATCACCGTGCTGGCGCGGGGCGAGGTGCTGGCCGAAGGCCCGTACGCCACGGTGTCCAAGCATCCCGCCGTCATCGAGGCTTATGTCGGAACCGGTCATGGCTGAGACATTGTTGAAAGTCGCCGGCCTGCAGGCCTGGTACGGCGAGTCGCACATCCTGCACGGCGTCGATTTCGAGATCCGCCGCGGCGAACTCGTCACCCTGCTCGGGCGCAACGGCGCCGGCAAGACGACGACCCTGCGGTCGATCATGGGCATCCTGGGCAAGCGCACCGGTTCGATCGCCTTCGACGGCAAGGAAACGATCGGCATGCCGTCGGATCACATCGCACGGCTGGGCATCGCCTACTGCCCTGAGGAACGCGGCATCTTCTCCAGCCTGAACGTCGACGAGAACCTGCGCCTGCCGCCGATCGTCAAGCCCGGCGGATTGAGCATCGACGAAATCTACAAGCTCTTTCCCAACCTGCTGGAGCGGCGGTCCAGCCAGGGCACGAAGCTGTCCGGCGGCGAGCAGCAGATGCTGGCGATCGGGCGCATCCTGCGCACCGGCGCCAACCTGCTGCTGCTCGACGAGCCGACCGAGGGCCTGGCGCCGGTGATCGTCCAGCGCATCGGCGAGATCATCCGCCAGCTCAAGAGCCGCGGCTTCACCATCCTGCTGGTCGAGCAGAATTTCCATTTCGCGGCAACGGTCGCGGATCGCCACTACGTCATGGAAGACGGTCGCGTGATCGACACGGTCGCCTCGAGCGACGTGCAGCAGAGCATCGGCAAGCTGCAAACCTATTTGGGGGTATGAGGCCGCCATGTTCGAACTTCTAGGCATTCCTCCTCAGGCATTGTTCGGCCAGCTCCTGCTCGGCCTGATCAACGGCGCCTTCTATGCCATGTTGAGCCTCGGCCTCGCCGTGATCTTCGGCATGCTGAACGTCATCAACTTCACGCACGGCGCCCAGTACATGATGGGCGCCTTTGCGGCCTGGCTGCTGCTCGGGCTCCTCGACGTGCCGTTCTGGGCGGCGCTCGTCATCGCCCCGATCATCGTCGGGCTGTTCGGCATCGTGCTCGAGAAGGTGATGTTGAAACGCATCTATCATCTCGACCATCTGTACGGCTTCCTGCTGACCTTCGGCCTGGCGCTGGTGATCGAAGGCCTCTTCCAGTGGAAGTGGGGCTCCTCCGGCGCGCCCTATCCCAACCCGATCCCGGGCGGCTTCAATCTCGGCTTCATGTTCCTGCCGACCTATCGCGCCTTCGTCGTCGTGGCGGCGCTCGTGATCTGTCTCGCCACCTGGTACGGCATCGAGCGCACCAAGCTCGGCGCCTACCTGCGGGCGGCGACCGAGAACCCGACGCTGGTCCGGGCCTTCGGCATCAACGTGCCGCGGCTGATCACGCTCACCTACGGGCTGGGCGTGGCGCTCGCCGCCCTCGCCGGTGTCCTCGCCGCGCCGATCCAGAAGGTCTCGGCGCTGATGGGCGTCAACCTCGTGCTGGTCGTCTTCGCGGTCGTGGTGATCGGCGGCATGGGGTCGATCATGGGCTCCATCGTCACCGGCTTCGGTCTGGGCCTGGTCGAAGGCCTGACCAAGGTCTTCTATCCGCCGGCCTCCAACACGGTGATCTTCGTCGTCATGGCGCTCGTCCTGCTGATCAAGCCGGCCGGCCTGTTCGGGCAGACCAAATGAACGCGCAACGCCTCCTCATCGCCGTCCTGGCCGTCGTGGCGCTGGCCGCGCCCTGGTTCGCCTATCCGGTATTCCTGATGACGGCGCTGTGCTTCGCGCTGTTCGCCTGCGCCTTCAACCTGCTGCTTGGCTACGTCGGACTGATGAGCTTCGGCCATGCCATGTTCTTCGGCACGGCGGGTTACTTCTTCGGCCATGTCGTGAAGGCCTGGGACATGCCGCCCGAGCTCGGCCTGCTGGCCGGCGTCTGCGGCGCCGCCCTGGTCGGCCTCGTCACCGGCGCGCTGGCGATCCGGCGCCAGGGCATCTACTTCGCCATGATCACGCTGGCCTTCGCGCAGATGATCTACTTCTTCTGCGTCCAGGCGCCGTTCACGCACGGCGAGGACGGGCTGCAGGGTATTCCGCGCAAGGCGCTGCTGGGCGGGCTCATCCCGACCAAGGACGACCGCGTCCTCTACTACGTCGTGCTGGCGATCTTCGTCTTCGGCTACTGTGCCATCTACCGCATCATCCATTCGCCGTTCGGCCAGGTGCTGAAGGCCATTCGCGACAACGAACAGCGCGCCCAGTCGCTGGGCTACGAGGCCGACCGCTACAAGCTCCTGGCCTTCGTGCTGTCGGCGGCGCTGGCGGGTCTCGCCGGCTCGACCAAGGCCATGGTGCTCCAGTTCGCCACCCTGACGGACGTGAGCGCGGCCATGTCGGGCGAGGTCGTGCTGATGGCCCTCGTCGGTGGCCTGGGCACGATCGTCGGGCCGGTGGTCGGCGCCTTCATCATCATCACGATGCAGAACTACCTCGCCGCGACCGGCGAGTTCGTCCTTGTGATCCAGGGCGCCATCTTCGTCGTCATCGTCCTTGCCTTCCGCAAGGGCGTCGTCGGCGAGCTTGCGGAGTGGTGGAAGCGGAGACAGGCACGCTGAGCGGCGGGGGCGGGGCCTTGCCCGTTGCTCGCATTCGCGCGAAGAACGGGCTCGTACCCAGGGGGAAACCATCGACATGACCGAGCTTTCCGAAGACCAGCTGTTCGCCGAGCTGCGCAAGATCGACACGCCGACCATCACCAACGTGGTCGCGACCTATCCGAAGAATCCCCTGTGCCTCGGCCTCTACAATCCCTGGACCGAGAACTGGTACACCGACACGTCGATCCGCTGCATGTACCCCGAGATGGGCGCCATCATCGGCTATGCGGTGACCTGCGTGTACGGCCTGCCCGATCCCAACTTCGCCGGCCGGCTGACCTTCATGGACGTGGTCGACGCGCTCGACGCCATGAAGAAGCCGACCATCCTGGTCATCCAGCAGAAGTGGCCGCCCGAGCTCATGAACAAGGCGGGCCTCGCCGGCGAGATGATGACGACCTCGATGCAGGCAGTCGGCTGCGTCGGCCTGATCTCCAACGGCCCGTCGCGCGACGTCGACGCGATCCGCCGCATGAAGTTCCAGATGCTGCTGGGCGGCGTCACGGCCGGCCATGGCGAGATGGCGGTGCAGTCGGTCAATGCGCCCGTGTCGATCGGCGGCATGGACGTGGCGCCCGGCGAGCTGATCCACATGGACGAGAACGGCGCGGTCAAGTTCCCCGCCCAGCACGCCCGCGCGGTGCTGACGAACGCCCAGGCGATGCTGGCCGACGAGGCCGACAAGCTCGAGAAGATGCGCAAGGCCAAGTCCGCGGCCGAGATCCGCGCGATCAATTCCGGCGGCACCTACGGGGCGAAGAAGGGGTAGGGGCGCTCTCCGATGACGGAGATCGCCGCCGAGCCGCGGCCCGTCCGCTGGGGCCTGGCGGCCAAGCTGTTCGCGATCCTGCTGCTGCTGGGCGCGGTCGCAGTCATGATCACCGGCGTCCTCGGCTATATCCGGGCGCGCGAGGCGTTGGAGCGGGCGATCTTCGCCCAGCTCACCGCCGCGCGCGAGACCAAGGCCCATCAGGTCGAGTCCTACTTCCGCACCGTGCGCAACGAGATCCGCCTGCTTGCAGCCGCGAAGATGGTCGTCGATGCCACGCGCGGCTTCCGTGAGGCCGTCGACGAACTCGACAACAAGCCCGTGCCGCCCGAGGTGAAGGAGAGCGTCCACGGCTGGTACGATGGCCACTACATGCCGATGGTACGCAAGCTGCTCGGTACGGATGTTCCCGCCACCGAATTCATGCCGACCAGCCCGGCCGCCTATTTCCTGCAGGACCGCTACATCGTCAGGAATCCGCACCCCGACGGGCGGCGGGACCTCCTCGACGACGCCGGAGACGGTAGCGCCTACAGCAAGGTCCATGCGGTGTACCATCCGCTGATGCGGACCGCGGCCGCCACCGTGGGTTTCGACGATTTCATGATCGTCGACCCTCGCACCGGCCGGCTGATCTACACCGTCGACAAGGACGCTGATTTCGCCACGTCGCTGCGCGCCGGTCCCTATCGGCAGTCCAGACTTGCCGCGGCCGCCGCCCGCTGCGCAACGGCGCCCGATCCGTCGGCCACGTGCCTTGAGGACTTCTCGCCCTACCTGCCGTCGGACGGCGTTCCCGAGGCCTTCATGGCCGCCCCGATCATCGACCAGGGTGTCGTGACGGGTGTGCTGGTCGCGGAACTGTCGGTCGACGAGATCGATGCAATCGTCACCGGTGGCCGGCGCTGGCGCACCGAGGGATTCGGTGCCACCGGAGAGGCCTACCTGGTTGGCCCGGATTTCCTGGTTCGCTCCAGCGGTCGCAATTTCTTCGAAAATCCCGCCGCCTATTATTCGGATCTGAAGACCGGAGGCGCCTCCGATGAGGACATCGCTGCCATCAAGCGCTACGGCTCGCCCATCCTGCACCAGCATGCGGATACCGCAGCGACGCGTGCCGCGATCGGTGGGGTCGACGGGAGCGGTGAAGTTCTCGGCTATCGCGGTGTTTCCACGCTCGCGTCGTGGGGGCCGGTCCGGATTGCCGGCGTCAAATGGGGCCTCGTCGCCAAGATCGACAGTTCGGAAGCGTTCGAGCCGGTGTACCGCCTCGAACGCGACCTGCTGATCGTCGGAGCGATCGCCTTCCTCGTGGTGGTGGTGACGGGGGCCTGGCTCTCGCGCTCGCTCCTCGGCCCGTTGCGTGAACTCACCGCCGGCGTCCGCCGTTTCGCGGCCGGCGACGATGACGCGCATGTGCCGGTGCGGACGCGCGACGAGATCGGCCAGCTCTGTCTCGCCTTCAACGGCATGATCGACGACATCAACCAGAAGAACGTCGTCATCGAGACCAAGAACCGCGAGAACGAGGAACTCCTGCTCAACGTGTTGCCGGCGCCGATCGCCAACCGCCTGCGCGGGGGAGAGAAGGGGATCGCCGACGGCTTCGCCGAGGTCACGGTGGCCTTCGCCGACCTCGTGGGATTCACCGCCCTGTCGTCGGAGATGCCGCCGGCCGAGGTGGTCACTCTGCTCAACGGTCTGTTCTCGCGCTTCGACGTCGCGGCGAACGAACTGGGCATCGAGCAGATCAAGACGGTGGGCGATGCCTACATGGCCGTCTGCGGCCTGCCGGTGCCGGTGCCCAACCATGCCGAGCGGATGGTGCGCATGGCCATCCGCATGGTGCACATCACGCGCGAGCACGCGATGGAGCACGGCGTATCGATGAAGCTGCGGGTCGGAATCAACAGCGGCCCGGTCGTGGCCGGCGTCATCGGCAAGAGCAAGTACATCTACGACCTGTGGGGCGACACGGTGAACCTGGCGAGCCGCATGGAATCAGGCGGCATCCCGGATTCGGTGCAGGTCACGCGGCCGGTCTACGAGAAGCTCAAGGACCAGTTCGTCTTCGAATCGCGCGGCGAGATCGAGGTCAAGGGCAAGGGCCACGTCGAGGCCTGGGTGCTGAGGCTTTGACGCTTCAGCCGAAGCCGAAGCTCAGCTTGGTCGCGGTGACCAGGCCGGTGACGGCGATGCTGCACAGGATGAGGCCGAACACGCGGGTCACGATCTCGATGCCCGCCTTTCCGAGCAGGCGGAACAAGGTGCCCGCGAGGGCGTAGACGGCGAAGAGCAGGCAGAGGCAGAGCGCCAGGATCGCCGTCGTGATCACCTGTTCGCCGATTGAGCGCACGTTGTTGTCGGTGAGCAGCACCACGGTGAGGATCGCGCCGGCGCCGGCGATGCCGGGAATGGCCAGAGGGAAGACCGCCCGCTGGAGCGGTGTCGCATCGGCGGGGACGTCCATGGCCTCCTCGGACACCTTGCCGAGTGCCATCTTGAGCCCGAAGAGCAGCAGGATGAGCGATCCCGCAAGCTGGAACGAGGCCATGGGGATATGGAGCGCCGCCAGGAGCGTGCGCCCCAGCACGATGAAGAACAGCAGGATCAGGAACGCGACGCCCAAAGCGTAGGCCGCGACCAGCAGCGACTTCCGCCGGTCGAGGCCGGCCGTGACCATGAGGAAGAGGGGCACTGTGGCGAACGGATCGAGGATCACGAACAGGGTGACGAACTCGTAGAAGAAGTCGTGGAGAAATACCGGACCCAAGCGAGGATTCCCTGGCTGGTGATTGCCTGCAGGAGAGTGCCGGACCTGCCTGCCGACGTAAACAGTCTGCCCCGCCGACCTCAAGGTCATCGAGGCCTCTTTCGCGCGCAAGGATCCGGTGCAGGACTATTTCGGGTTCGTCGGTTTCCGCGTTGGCGGTCGGGATCATGCGATCAGGATGCGCGGACCCCGGGAGCGCGGCATCAGCTTCGCCGTGCCGCACGGCAGCCTGATGAGCTGCATCGACTACCGCATCTTCGATACCTTCTGATCGGCAAAATTCATGAAGACCACCCTGCATGGCGGCGTGCGTTCGCTGCAGGAGGACGACTTCAACCACGACGTGGCGAAGTACGGCGACAACGGGCTGGCCGAGACCGATGCCGAGCTGTGGGCCTATCTGGCCGAGTACCGCCGGCGGGCAGGCTTCGACTGCATCGTGAGCGCGCTCGAGGACAAATCGCGCGACTTCATCATGCGCTTCCCCGCGCAGGACTCCCGGCTCTACAAGCTCGCCCAGTCGATCTACGTGAAGATGCGCTGAGACCGATCCACCTCACCCAGAGGAGCCGCGCGCAGCGCGACGTCTCGAAGGGTGGGCAACCGGCGTGGTGCTCGTGCCCATGCTTCGAGACGGTCGCTGCGCGGCCCCTCGAAGCTGTCGAAGCCGTAGACCTTGATGTTGCCGCGCGCCACGCGGCGCCTTCGAGATCGCGAAATCCCACGGCAGCTCGCGCGTCGAGAACATCAGCGCCACGTCGAGATGCTTCTCGACATAGTCGGCGGCCCGCTGGGCGGCCCGGTCTATCCGGATTGATCTGGCCAGACACGAGCGACCCATCCCGAACGCAAAGGCACCCACCACGGGTGCCGGTCGGCGGGCCGTCGTCGCTTTCGAATCGCGGTTCCACGTTCCGAGGAGCGGATACACACCTCTGGCCAACCGCGGTCGCGATGCTCTAACAATCCTGGCGAACCGCTCAGGAAATCATAGCTCGGGGGAATCTTCGCTCATGCAACTCGACAAGACAGTGGCCGCGGTCGTTACGGGCGGCGCGTCCGGCCTCGGCGCCGCCACCTCGCGCATGCTGGCCTCGCACGGCGTGAAGGTCGCGATCTTCGACCTCAACGCTGAACAGGGCGAGACGCTGGCCAAGGAAATCGGCGGCGTCTTCTGCAAGGTCAACGTGACGTCGACCGAAGAGGTCGAGGCCGGGTTCGCGAAGGCGCGGGCGGCCCACGGGCAGGAGCGCATTCTGGTGAACTGCGCCGGTGTCGGCGGCGGTGCCCAGAAGACCGCATCGCTCGACCGGACGACCGGTGCTCCCAAGGAATATCCGCTGGAGAACTTCGAGCGCATCATCAACGTCAATCTGATCGGCACATTCCGCTGCATCACCAAGTCGGCCGCGGGCATGCTGACGCTTGCACCGCAGCCCGACGGGGATCGCGGCGTGATCCTCAACACCGCATCGGTCGCGGCCGAGGACGGACAGATCGGCCAGGTCGCCTATACCGCCTCGAAAGCCGGCGTCGTCGGCATCACGCTCGTCGTGGCGCGCGACCTCTCCAACGAGGGAATTCGCTGCAACACGATCCTGCCGGGCATCTTCGACACGCCGCTGCTCGCGCGTGCGCCGGACAACGTCAAGGCGGCGCTGGCCGCCTCGGTTCCGTTCCCCAAGCGTCTGGGACGCCCCGAGGAATATGCACAGGTCGCCCATACGATGATCACCTGCGGCTACTTCAATGGCGAGGATGTGCGCATTGACGGCGCCATCCGCATGGCGCCGCGCTGAACCGGGACCGGGAAAGGACAAGGCAATGACCGAAGCATGGATCATCGATGCCTGCCGCACGCCGCGCGGCGTCGGCAAGGCGGGCAAGGGCGCGTTGTGGGAGGTTCATCCGCAACAGCTCGGGGCGACCGTTCTCAAGGCGATCGCCGAGCGCAACAAGATCGACACCAAGGAGGTCGGCGATGTGATCTGGGGAACCGCCGCCCAGGTCTCGAAGCAGAGCGGCGATCTCGGTCGCATGTCCGCCCTCGACGCCGGCTATGACGTCAAGGCGAGCGGCATCACGATCGACCGGTTCTGCGGTTCGGGCATCAGCGCCGTGAGCCTCGCCGCCGCTTGCATCAAGTCGGGCATGGAAGACCTGGTGGTCGCCGGCGG
>CAIYWM010000093.1 GCA_903929895.1 uncultured Alphaproteobacteria bacterium | reverse complement strand
TCGACGAGACGTGCAGGACGGTCGCCGGCAAGACCCTGAAGCAGGTGATCGATGCCGCCGAGATGGTGCCGGGCCAGACCGTGATCCGCAGCGCAAAGGATCCGATCAAGCCGACCGGCGGCATGGCGGTGCTCCGCGGCAACCTCGCGCCACGCGGCGCCGTCATCAAGCACGCGGCTGCCTCGCCTGCGCTGATGACCCACACGGGCCGCGCCGTGGTCTTCGACTCGCTGGAGGATCTTGCCGCCCGCGGCGACGATCCGAACCTCGATGTGAACGCGGACGATATCCTCGTGCTGCGCAATGCCGGCCCCAAGGGCGCGCCCGGCATGCCCGAGGCAGGCTCGTTCCCCATCCCGATGAAGCTCGCACGCGCGGGCGTGAAGGACATGATCCGCATCTCCGATGCGCGCATGAGCGGCACGGCGTTCGGGACCATCGTGCTGCATGTTGCGCCCGAGGCCGCCGTCGGCGGACCGCTCGCGCTGGTGAAGAGCGGCGACCGCATCACCCTCGACGTGCCGAAGCGCCGGCTCGAACTCCATGTCGATGCCAAGACGCTGGCGGCCCGCAAGAAGGCCTGGAAGGCGCCGCCGGCCCACCCCGGCAGCGGGCGCGGTTACACCGGGCTGTTCTTCAAGACCGTGCTGCAGGCCGACGAAGGCGTCGACTTCGATTTCCTCGGACCGGAAAAGTGACCGAAGCCAAGCTCCCCCGCATCTCGGTCGTCGTCACCTGCTACAATTGCCGTGACTACATCGCCGACGCGATTCGTTCGGTCGCGCGCCAGACGTTGCGCGACTTCGACTGCGTCATCGTCGACGACGCCTCGACCGACGACTCGGTCGCGGTCGTCCAGCAGACGCTGGAGGAGCTTGGCGATGCCCGCTTCCGCCACATCCGCCTCGACAAGAATGTCGGACAGACCGGCGCCACGCGCCGCGGCCTCGCGGAGACGAACGCCATGTTCGTCTGCTTCCTCGATTCCGACGATCTGTGGAACCCCGACTTCCTCGAACGCCATCTCGCCGCGCACCTGAACGAGACCTATGCGGTGGGCTTCACGGCCTGCAACGCACGCCTGATCAACGGTCAGGATGAACTGATCGCGGGCGGCATGTACTGGTTCGGCAAGGACCGCGCCCGCGCCGACCGCGACCAGGCCTTCGTTCCCATCGATGCGACCCGCGTGCCGACGCTCGATGTCGCGCAAGGCACGGCCAGGTGGCCGGGGCAAACACCCTACCGCCTCTACACCAAGCGCGTGGTCCACTGGGTCTGGGTCAGCACGTCCTCGATGATGTTCCGCCGGTCCCTGATCAATCTCGTCTTCCCCGAGGATGACGAGGTGTTCCGCCTGCACATGGATTTCTATGTCGTCGTCATGGCCCAGATGGTGGCTGGCTCGCTGCTGATCGATGACGCGCTCTATTCCTATCGACTTCACGGGCGCAATGGTGCCGCCGACAATCCCGTCCTGGGTGGACGACTCCATCTGTCGAGTCGCAACTGGGGAGACACCTACTCCCGCATGCTAGATCGCATGCTCGATGCAATGATGAAGAACGAAGAGCGTTTCTCGACGGCTCTGGGCGATCGCCAGTATCGCCGCATGGTGCTGCGCATGCGCGCCGCGCGATCGAACACCTTTATGAGTTATGTTCTTACAATTCGGAGTTGGTTGATCTAGCACAGTTCCTGCTCCATCCTTTCACTGCTGGCGTTCCCGCCATTCGCGGGAACTCGGGGGAGATGACGATCGTGAGCAGGTTCGGACGGTGCCTGGGCGTTTTCGCTCTGCTGGCCGGCAGTGTTGCTGCTGTCGTGGCGACCGCGCGTCCTTCCTCCGCCCAGACGTCGAGCGTTTCGGCCGCCGACGAAGCTGAATACGACGCGGCTTTCCAGGAGATGCTGAAGAAGCCCTCCGACCTCGACACGCTGTTCAAGTTCGCGATGATCGCGTCCAAGACCGGCGATCTCGAGGGCGCCATCTCGGCGCTCGAGCGCATGCTGGTGGTCGATCCCGACCTGCCTCGCGTCCGCCTCGAGCTGGGCGTGCTCTACTACAGGCTGGGCTCCTTCGAAGTCGCCCGCAGCTATTTCGAGATGACGCTGAAGTCGGCCTCTCTGCCGCCCGACGTGAAGAGCCGCGCCGAACAGTTCCTGGCGGAATCAGAGAAGCGGCTGACACGCTCGCGCTTCAGCGGCGAAGTCTTCGCCGGCATGCGTTATCAATCGAACGCGAACCTCGGGCCGCCGACGTCCAGCGTCCGGCTGTTCGGCCAGGCAGCCAACCTGAACCAGACGGGGTTGGGCACCGCCGACTGGGGCGCCGTGACGTCGGGCTTCGTCCGCCACACCTACGATCTCGGCCAGAACAACCGGGCCCAACTCGAGACACAGCTTTCGGGCTACCTCAACCGGCAGTTCCAGATCCAGGCCGCCAACGTCTCAATCCTCGACCTGACTTCGGGGCCGCGCTTTCAGGCCTTCCAGGGCATCTTCGAGGATGTCAGCCTGAAGCCCTTCGGCACGGTCGGCTACATCTGGGTCAATGACGTTCCCTACTACGGCAGCTTCGGATCGGGGCTCGAAGTGGGCACGCTGCTGTCGGACAGACTGCGCAACACCACGAACGTCAACTGGCGGCGGCAGATGTACCAGAACAGCTGGTATCTCCCGACCAACAACCAGTTCACCGGCGTCGAATACGCCGCCAACACGACCTTCCAGTATCAGGTCAACGACGCCCTGATGCTCTATGCCAACGGCAATCTGCAGCGCTACCAGACCGACAGCACGCCCTGGCAGAACTACACGCTCTACGGCGCCGGCGGCGGCATGTCCTTCGCCTTCGCCGATCCGCTGTTCAAGAGCCAGCTGCCCTGGAGCATCAGCCTGTTCGCCAACGTGCAGTGGTGCTATTATGACCAGCCCGACGCCGTGGTGGA
>CAIYWM010000092.1 GCA_903929895.1 uncultured Alphaproteobacteria bacterium | reverse complement strand
CGCTGCTTGGCAGGCCTATCTGAGGCCGCGCGACAGGCGTTAGCTCAAGCCTTTTTCTCCCAGCCACCGGTGTCGGTCTGCTGCCAATAGGCCAGGGCATGGCCCGCGGTCTTGTAGGTCTTCCAGCGCTCGCGCGCGTCGGCGACGGCCGTGTCGTCCCGGCCGTCGAACAGTTCGAAGCAGCGCTTGTAGTCGCCGATCTTCTCCGACTTAGCCCGGTCGGCGACGAACAGGAAATTCGCGCCGTTCGGGTTCTCGTCCAGATGCGTCAGCCAAACGGGCTGGCGATCGGCCTCGCCATCGCGTGCCGCACCGTGCGGCAGGAAGCCGTCGGGATCGTAGGTCCAGAGATGGGTGTTCAGGGCGTCAACCCGCTCTGGCGACCCGAGCAGCACCACCGCCCGCTCGCCCGCCTGCAGCGTCTTGGTCAGCAGGCGTGGCAGCGTGTCTTCCAGGGACGATCGGGTCAGGTGGTAGAAGTTGACCTCGGTCGCCATCGGCGGATCAGCGCTCGTAGTTCTCGGCGATCAGCCGGTCGAGCAGGCGCACGCCGAAAGCGGTCGCACCCTTGGGTCTGGTGGTGTCGCCCTTGCCCGACCATGCGACGCCCGCGATGTCGATATGCGCCCAGGCAACACCGTCCTGCACGAAGCGCTGCAGGAACTGCGCGGCCGTGATCGAGCCGCCATCGCGACCGCCGCCGACATTCTTCATGTCGGCGATCTCCGAATCGATCAGCTTGTCGTACTTCGGGCCGAGTGGCATGCGCCACAGCTTCTCGCCGATTCCCGAACCCGCCGCGCGCAGCCGGTTCGACAGCTCGGTGTCGTTGCAGAACAGACCCGCGCGCTCATGGCCCAGCGCGACAATGATCGCGCCGGTTAGGGTCGACAATTCGACCATTGCCTGCGGCTTGAACTTTTCCTGCGCGTACCACATCGCGTCGCACAGGATCAGGCGGCCTTCGGCGTCGGTGTTGATGACCTCGACCGTCTGCCCCGACATCGACTTCACGACATCGCCGGGACGCTGGGCATTGCCGTCAGGCATGTTCTCGACCAGCGCGCATACCGCCACGACGTTCGCCTTGGCCTTGCGGCCGGCAATCAGCCTCATCGCGCCGGTGACGGCGCCGGCGCCACCCATGTCCCATTTCATGTCTTCCATGCCGGCGGCCGGCTTCAGCGAAATGCCGCCGGTATCGAAGCACACGCCCTTGCCGATCAGGGCGACAGGGGCCTGCCCCTTCGGACCGTTCATCCACTTCATGACGAGGAGCTGCGAATCGCGGCCGCTGCCCTGCCCAACGGCCAGCAGCGTCTCCATGCCGAGCTTCTTCATCTCGGCCTCGCCCAGGATCTCGACCTTCACGCCGAGCTTGCTGAGTTCCTTGGCACGGCGCGCGAATTCCACCGGATAGAGAACGTTCGGCGGCTCGCTCACCAGATCGCGCGTCAGGAACACCGCGTCCACCACCGGCTCGAGCTGGCCATAGGCCTTCCGCGCATCGGCGGGCGCCGCCAGGACGACGGAAAGACGCTGGAGCGACAGCTTCTGCTCCGGCTTGTCCTTGGTCTTGTACTTGTCGAAACGATAGCTGCGCAGGCGGACACCCAGCGCGAGATGGGCGGCCAGCTCGGCTGGCGAAAGGCGGCTCCCCTTGACCGGGTCGACGACCACGGTGACCGCGGTATGGCCGGCAGCATTGGCCTCGGCAGCGACCACGCCGCCCAGTTCCTCGGCGGCCCGGGCATCCAGATCCTGTCCCTTGCCGACGCCTAGCAGCAGCAGGCGTGCAACATCGCCGGAGTGACCGAGGACGGTCTGGGTCTGGCCCTTGGCTCCGGTGAAGCGCCCTGCCTCCAGGGCGCGTGTCACGGCCCCGTCGGCCGCCATGTCGACGGCTTCCGCCGTGGCAAGCAGCTGCTTTTCGGCCCCGACAAACACTGCAACATTGCCGGAAAAGGCCTTCGGAAAGGCCGAAAACTCCACTTTCATCCACATCCCCTGCGCCTGGCGCTACGTATGGCTTGATATTTCGCCCCTGCGACGGGAGCGCGCAAGCTGTGTTTGCCCGCCGCGCCCCTGCAAAATCGGGGTGGCATCGGGGCTCAAGCGCCAGTATCAGTACCGGCCCTCAAAACGGACATGGAAATGACCACAGGAACTCTGCCTCGCGTCTCGGTCGTCGGTCTCGGCAAGCTCGGTGCGCCTCTCGCCGCTGTTCTCGCCAGCCGCGGCTTCACCATCATCGGCCTGGATGTGAACAAGACGCTGGTCGACTCGATGAACGCCGGCAAGATGCCGATCGTCGAGCCGCAGCTCAACGAGCTGATCGCCGCCAACAGGGAGCGCCTCTCGGCGACCATGGACGCCAACGAGGCGATCCAGAAGAGCGACGCCAGCTTCGTGATCGTCCCCACCCCGTCGGACAGCACCGGCTTCTTTTCCAACCGTTTCGTGCTCCAGGCCATGG
>CAIYWM010000091.1 GCA_903929895.1 uncultured Alphaproteobacteria bacterium | reverse complement strand
TGCCGCCGATCGCGCGGGCGACCGTACCCGACCTCGCGATCACCTTCGGCTATGTCTGGGCGGGGATGATGTTCTTCTCGGCCGTGCTCAACATCGTGCTCGCCCTCACCCTCGACGTCGCGGCCTGGGCGGCCGTGAAGTCGGTCTGGGCGATCGGCAGCAAGATCGGCCTGTTCGGCATCCAGTACGCCATCATGAAGTCGACCGGCATGCGCCGGGCGCGCGCCATGATGGCGGCTAGTTGAACTGCACGCCCACCACTTCGTAGGACTTGCCGCCGCGCGGCGTCTGGACCTCGACCCTGTCGCCGACCGTCTTGCCGATCAGGGCCCGGCCGATCGGCGAGGTGACGGAGATCCGGCCCTTCGCGAGGTCGGCCTCGTAGGGACCGACGATCTGGTACTTCACCTTCTCGTCGGTGTCCTCGTCGGCCAGACGCACAATGGCGCCGAACTTGATGATCTTGCCGGTCAGCTTGGAGAAGTCGATCACCTCGGTTCGCGAAATGATGTCCTCGAGCTCGGCGATGCGACCCTCGATGAAGCTCTGCTTTTCGCGAGCGGAGGTATATTCGGCGTTCTCCGAGAGATCGCCATGTTCGCGCGCCGTCGCGATCGCCTTGATAATCGCCGGGCGCTCCACGCTCTTCAGCACTTTCAGTTCAGCCTCGAGGCGCTGAAGGCCCTCGGCGGTCATCGGAATACGTTCCATTTCCAAATCGTCCTTGATCACTCGTACGGCGTCAACGCCCAACGCAGCCGGAAACGGAGTGCAATCCGGCGCGCGCCAGGTGGGAGCGGAGGTGAAAAGGCCTAGAAGGCAGTCTTGAAGTAGGATTGCAGGGGTGCCACGTCGAGCCCGCCTTGCTTGACCGCAGCAATGCCCTCGACCGCAGCCTTGGCGCCGGCGACCGTCGTATAGTAGGCGATCTTGTGCATCAGGGCGGTGCGTCGGAGCGTGAAGCTGTCGGTCAGGGCGCTCGCGCCGTCGACCGTATTGAAAACGAGCTGCACCTTGCCGTCCTTCATCAGGTCGACGATATGCGGCCGGCCTTCCAGCACCTTGTTGACCTGCTGCGCCTCGATCGAATGCTTGCGCAGGAACTCCGCCGTGCCGCGAGTCGCGACGACCTTGAAGCCCAGTTCGATCAGCCGCTTCAGGGGTTTCACCATCGCCGCCTTGTCCTGGTCCTTGACCGAGACGAACACCGCGCCCTCGACCGGCACCTTGCTGCCGGCGCCGAGCTGCGACTTGGCGAAGGCGCGGCCGAAATCCATGTCGAGGCCCATGACTTCGCCCGTCGACCGCATCTCGGGGCCCAGGATGATGTCGACGCCGGGGAAGCGGGCGAAAGGGAACACAGCTTCCTTGACCGCGATATGCTTGCCCTTCGACTTCTTGATGCCGAGCGACTTCAAGGCCTCTCCGGCCATCAGGCGGGCTGCGAACTTGGCGATCGGCTGGCCGGTCGCCTTGGCGACGAACGGCACGGTGCGGCTGGCGCGCGGATTGACCTCCAGCACGTAGACGTCCCCGTCCTTGACGGCGAACTGCACGTTCATCAGGCCGACGACGTGCAGCGCCTTGGCCATCGCCTCGGTCTGGCGCTCGATCTCGGCCAGGATCTTGGCCGACAGCGAGTAGGGCGGCAGAGAACAGGCGGAATCGCCGGAATGAATTCCGGCCTCCTCGATATGTTCCATGATGCCGGCGACGAAGACGTTCTGGTCCTTGTCGGCCAGGGCATCGACGTCGACCTCGATGGCGTCGCGCAGATAGGAGTCGATCAGCACCGGGTTGCTGCCCGAGACCTTCACGGCATCGCGCATGTAGCGCTCGATGGCGGCGCGATCATAGACGATCTGCATCGCACGTCCGCCGAGCACGTAGGACGGGCGGATGACGACCGGATAGCCGATCCTCTCCGCAATCTCGATCGCCTTCTCCTGCGATGTCGCCGTCCCGTTGTCGGGTTGGCGCAGCTTGAGCTCGTGGATCAGCTTCTGGAAGCGCTCGCGATCCTCGGCGAGATCGATGGCATCGGGCGAGGTGCCCAGGATCGGAATGCCCGCGGCTTCGAGAGGCTTGGCGAGCTTGAGCGGCGTCTGGCCGCCGAACTGCACGATCAGGCCCAGCAGCTCGCCGTTGCGGCGCTCGACCTCGACCAGCTCGATCACGTCCTCGGCGGTCAGCGGCTCGAAGTAGAGCCGGTCGGCCGTGTCGTAGTCGGTCGACACCGTCTCGGGGTTGCAGTTGACCATGATGGTCTCGTAGCCGGCGTCGCGCAGCGCGTAGACGGCATGGACGCAGCAATAGTCGAACTCGATGCCCTGGCCGATGCGGTTCGGCCCGCCGCCGAGGATGACGACCTTGCGCCGGTCGGTGGCCCCGTCCTCGCTCTCGGCCGGCGACATGCCGTCGCCCTCGTGGGTCGAGTAGAGGTAGGGCGTGCGCGATTCGAATTCGGCGGCGCAGGTGTCGATGCGCTTGAAGACCGGCCGCACGCCCAGCGCGCGGCGCTTCTTCGCCACATCGGCGGTGCCCTGCTTCGTGAGCTCGCCCAGCCGCTCGTCCGAGAAGCCCTTCTTCTTCAGGTCGAAGAATGCCTTGGCGTCCTTCGGCAGGCCGTTGTTGCGCAGGTCCGCCTCGAGGGCCACGAGCTGCTCGATCTGGCGCAGGAACCAAGGCTCGTACTTCGACGCCTGGGCAATCTCCTCGACCGTGAGGCCGTGGCGGAAGGCCTGGGCGATCACCAGGATGCGGTCGGCGCGCGGCTCGGCCAGCGCCTTCTTCACCGCGTCCTTCATGTCGCCGGCGCCCGAGCCGGGAATC